>URIT01000123.1 GCA_900547945.1 uncultured bacterium | reverse complement strand
AGAGGGGAGGAGGGTGACTCAGCGCGCGACGTCCAAACGGGCCCGGCGTGGGTACGGCCGCGACAAGCGCGGCCCTCCCAACTCGAAAAAAATCGGGATAAGGGTGTCAATGGCGAATGGGCGGCGTTTTGGCGTTTGGCTTCAAAGCCACCGCCAAAGGTATGGTATAATCTGCGCCGTGATTGAAGACTACGGATATGTTGGCGGCCCCGTCGCAGGCAAGGGCGCCGTTCCCGCGCGCGTGCTCGGCACGTGGGGCGACTACTACCGCGTCGTGTGCGACGCGGGCGAAGGAATCGCGCGCAAGAAGGCCTCCGCCTTCCACGGGCGGCCCGACGCCGTCATCCCCACGACGGGCGACTTCGTCTCGCTCAAGTGGAACCCGCACGGCGAGAGCCGCATCCTCGCCACCCTGCCGCGTCACAGCACGTTCGCGCGCACCGATCCCTCGTCGTCGGGACACAAGGCGCAGGTCATCGCCGTCAACTTCGACACGCTCTTCTTCCTCACCTCCGTCAACCAGAACTTCAACGTGCGCCGCCTGGAGCGCTTCCTCTCCCTCGGCCGCACGTCTGGCGCCCCCGTCGTCGTCCTCCTCACGAAGAGCGACCTCGTGGACGCCGCCGCCCTCGCGCGCTACCTCGCCGAAGCCCGCGCCCATGCGGGCGACGCCGAGGTCCTGGCCCTTTCCGCCCGTACGGGCGCCGGGCTGGACGCCCTCGCCCCCTACGTGCGCCCCCGCCGCACCCTCGCGTTCGTCGGCTCCTCCGGCGTCGGCAAGTCCTCCCTCGTGAACGCCCTTGCCGGCGACGAACTCATGCCCACGCTCGAAATCCGTTCCTGGGACGCCAAGGGCCGCCACACGACGACGGAACGCGAGCTCGTCCTGCTGCCCTGCGGCGCGCTCGTCCTCGACACGCCCGGCATGCGCGAAATCGGCCTCTTCGAGGCGGACGACGGCATTGCGGACGCCTTTGCCGACGTCGACGCGCTCGTCCGCCGCTGCCGCTTCTCCGACTGCCGCCACGACACCGAGCCCAACTGCGCCGTCAAGGCGGCCCTCGCCGACGGCACGCTCGCCGAGGACCGCTGGCTCGCCTACCGCCGTCTCAAGGCCGAGTCCGCGCGCGAGGAGGCCCGCCGCGTCGCATCAACGCACCGCTTCCGGAAGTAGCGCCTCCGCGTAGACGAGCGTGCCGGGGAGAAGCGTCTCGGCCGTGACGGGGTTGCCATAGAGGTCCGTCAGTCGCGTCGTCTCCGCCAGGGCGCGCACTTCGTCCGCCGCGAGTCCGGAATAGGCCGCGACCTCCTTCCCGCGTCCCTGGAAGACGTACTTCACGCCCGCGCGGCCCGCGTCCTCCTTCCGCACAAACCGCCGTCCCTCGACGGCCCGCGCAAGCTGGGCATGGGCGACGAGCGCGGGATGCGCAAAGCCGTCCGCCCCCACGAGCACGAGGAAACTCGGCATCTTCGCTAGCCCTTCGTAGGCGTGGGCGGAGTAGAGGAAGACTTTCGCGTTGCCCTCGGCGAGGAGGCTGAGGATGTAGCGGCACGTCATGTCCCCCAGACGGGCCGAATCCGCGACGCTCTCCTGCGGCCCGGGGACGGACGCCTTCAGGAGCCCGCCCATGCGGCAGCCGACGCCGCTCGACCCCGAGCTCGTGCCCTGTCCCTCGCTCATGTAGACCGGCTTGCCGCCGAGGTCCGGATGCCGCGCGCGGAGCGGCGCAAGCGGCGTCGCCGTGATGTCCGCCTCGCCCCGCAGCCCGCGCGGGTTCGGCGTGTAGTAGTGCCAGTCGACGATGTCGCACGCCGCGAAGCCGCCGCCCGCGAGGACGTCCGCCGTCCATCTGCGCCCCCCTTCGCCGGACGTCGAGTTGAAGCCGCTCACGCGGATTTTCGGGTTCACCTTCTTGACGGCGTCGTAGGCAAGGCGCGAAAGCGCCGCGAAGTCCGCCCCCGCCTTCGCCCGGTCGTACCACTTGATGTCCGCCGCACTCTCCCACCAACGCCCCCACGGCTCGTTCCAGATGAAGTATTCGTCGATGTTCCGCTCGTGGTGCTTCACGTAGGTCGTCACGTAGTTCACCCAATCGGCGCTGTTCGTCGGGCGCAGGTACTTCTCGAAATACCCCATGCGGCGGCAGCCGAGGTCGCCGTAGTGCGTCGCCCAGGCGGGCGCCGTGCCGAGCTGGGCGAAGATCTTCACGTGGGCGTCGCGGTAGCAGGCCACCTCCGCGTCGTGGAAGTTCCATTTCCCCTTCTCGGGCTCCTGCGCGTACCAGTTCGAGACCTGCTCGCCCGCGTCGTGGAGGCGCACCCAGTTGACGCCGCCCGCCTTCATCGTCTTCACGACGGCGCGGTTCGGGTTGAAGTGGCAGCCGAATGGCGAATCGGGCGCATCGCGCCCCCAGGCGACGGGACGCGGCAGGCGCGTCACCACCAGCTCCTCCTCCTGGGAGATCCGCGTTCCGTCCCGCTCCGCCCACGCCGTCACGCGGAACTGCCCGACGGGCCGGTCGACGAAGGCGTGGTTGGCGAAGGCGACGGCGCCCGATGCACACGCGGCGGCGGGGAACGCCGCGAGATCCCGCTCCCGTCCGTAGAGGTCGGCGACCGTGACGCACACGCGCGCATCGGGCGGCAGACCCCGTGCGGCAAGCTTTAGGCGCGGCGCCTCGTCCGTGAACTGGATGCGCGTCTCGTCGGCGATCTCGCCCCCGTCCACCGCGAGCGCGAGCTGCGCCGGGAACGGCGGGGGCGGCGCCTCGCCCGCCCCCAGATGCACGCGCACCGCGTCGAGGCGGAACGGGCCCCGTTCGCCCGAGAAGCGCAGCCCGAAGGACTTCGAGAGGCGCATCGGCCTGAAGACGAGGCGCGCCGCGCGCCACGCCGTCGATGCGTCCAGCCGCAGGCTGCCCGCCCAGCGCCCCGTCTCGTCGAGGACCGCGACCTGCGCGGGCGTCTCCGAACGGTACTGGAAGCGGAGCGTGTGCGGCTCGCCGGGGTAGGCCGTCTGGAACGCCTCGCCCCAGAGGTCCCAGGGCCTTTCGGAGACGACCTTCAGGACGGGCACGCCGTCGGGCGCGGGCTCGCGCGTGTCGGCCTCGCACGTCGCGCCCACGCAGTTCCGCCCGAGGTTCCAGCCGCAGGGGAGGCCGAGCGGGAAGCGCGCGTGGCGGATGAAGTCCGTCTGCGTCTTCGGCGGACGCGGGATCGCCGCCGCAAGGTCGTCCTCCGTCGCGGTCTCCAGGACGATCCGCGCAAGGTCCGCCTCGCCCGACGCCGTGTAGAGGTAGAGGCCGACCGAGCCCGTGCGCGGCTTCTTGACCTCGAAGAGGTACGTCTCCTCCTTCCAGTCCGCCGACGTGAACGCATGGCTCGAAAAGCCCGTGTACGGCGCGCCGTTCAGGCGGAGCCCGAGATTGAAGGAGCGGCCGGCCGTGACGCGCGCCTTGACCTTCAGACGGAAGAAGCCGGGGAACGTCGGCTCGAAGCCGGCGATCGAGAACTGCCCGCCCGCCGCCCCCGTCCGGGTCGTGAAGCGGAGGAATTTGAGGCCGCTCTCCTCCCGGACCTCGGTCGTGACGCGCCCCGCCTGCCAGCCGGAGAAGTTTTCGTTGACCCGGGGCGGCAGCACGCCGTGGAATGAACCAACGCCCTCCGCGTCGACCCGGCGCGATGCCGCGCCGAAGTCGACGTCCAGAAGCGGCGCGGCCGCACCACACGACAACATCATCCCGCCCAGAGCGAGCAGGTACATCAGGGCTTTGAAGCCAGCAATGTTGGTGGCGATCGGTTTCATGGCGTATACCGCTATTCCCAGTCGGCGAAGTCCGTGCAGGATGTAATCGTACAGCCGTCGGCATGGATCTTGCCGTCAGCGGGCGACACGCGCATCTTCACGACGGCGCGGATCGTGGCGATGTTGCCGATGACGAGCGGAACCTCCGCCTCATAGTATTCGCCGCTCTCGTCCGTCCAGTGATGCGTGACAATCAGGTCCGACTTGAACGCAACCCGCTCGCGGAACGGTTTCCCCTCCTCGGTGCCCTCGTCGGTCAACGTACCCGAGACGGTTCCTTTTTGATCGAAGGTGAGCGTCAGCGTCGAGTTTCCGGAGACCGCATCGTCGCCGTGAATCTCCAACGTCTTGGAGACGCCCGTCCTCTTCTCGGCGAACACGGGCAGGTTTTCGAATCCCTTCACCTTCCAGACGTTCTGATAGAGGATGAGGTCGGCACCGTCCATGGAAACCATGCCACCCTCCACGCCCCCGTTATCGTTGTTCTGCTCAATGCAGAAGCGGCACGCCCGGCTCTCGACCACCTTTCTTCCGTCCCTGAAGGCGAGCGTCACGTCAAAGAAGTAGCACGCCCCTTCGGCATCGTGTTTCCATTCCGTCAGGGAGGGCGCGGAGAACGTGGCCGTGAGCATCCGGTCTTTGCCCGTGTCGAAGAGGACCTTGCCGGACACCTTGCCGGACGCGCCAACCGTCACTGTCCCATAGAGGTTGTCCTCAAGGGATTCATAGCCCGGAATCTGTCCCTCGCCACATCCCACGAACGTGCCAACCGCCCATGACGGCAGGGACTGGACCTCCACGGTGAACGTAGAGACGTATGACGCGCGGCCCGATTTCACCTTCGCCCGGACGGTAAACGTTCCGACCTTTGTCGCCACGCCCTCGATTCTGCCAGTCTTCGCGTTGTACTTAAGCCCGGAAGGCAACCCGGCGAGCGCCACCGCATTGCCCGCGTTCGCGGCATTCAGGACGGGCAGGTCGAACTCCTTCACGCCAGCGGACATCACGTACTTCTCGCCGCGCCCGTTCTGGAGCGCGGCTGCACCACCCGCCGCATCCGCCACACGCAGAAGTTCGTTCGCGCCCGTCAGGTTGTCGACGACGATCATGAACTTCTTCTCGACCGCCTTCTTCACGGACGCGCTCGTGAGCTTTGCCGTCACCGGGTACGAACCCGGCTTCGTCGCCGTGCCGGAGATGCGGTTCGCCTTTGCGTCGAACTTCAGCCCCGGCGGCAACCCGGAAAGCGCGACCTTCGGGAGGGACAGGGACTGGACCTCAAGCGACAAATCGAACGCGCCCGACGTGTAGTAGACCTCCTCGCAGATGAGGTTGAGCCATGCCGCGTCCTCCTCCGCCCGAGCGAACAGCGCACGCACGGTCGCATCCCCGTCCATCACATAGGAGTAGGACGGCGAACGGGAATCCGCCGCGCCCTTAAGCGGATTCCCGCCTGCATCGCACCAGCCCGCGAAGACGAATCCCTTCTGCGGCGTCGCCTTCAGCGTCACCTTCCTGCCATCGGCGTAGACACCGGTCCCTATCGCCTTGCCCATCGCCGGATCGCACGCGACCTTCAGGATGCGCTCATTCAGGTCACGGTTGACGACCGTGAAGACGATGTTCGACGTGGCCGTCTTCTTTCCGGCAGTCTTGGCCGTGACCGCAACCGTGTAGATGCCGCTCTTCGTGGGCGTTCCGTAGATCGAGTTCGGCGAGTAGAACATGTCACCCGTCTTGATCGCCTTCGACGTGAACTTGAGTCCCGGCGGCAGCCCCTTCACCTTGACGGTCGGGAGAGACGGGGACTCCACGCTGATCCGGACGGCTCCCTGCATCTTCTCCTTCGTCTTATACAGATCGTCAAGGTTGTGGACGAAGATCTCCGCACCGTCGTCCTCGACCGGGATGAACTTCGCGTAGAGGTCTAGTTTTTCATCCCACGCAGATTCGTTGACAATCGGCAAGTTCGGATTCCGGTAATCGTCGAAGCTGCTCGCGTATCCATAATACGGCTTTGTGTAAGATGCATCGTGATACCAGCCCGCAAAGACGTAGCCCCTGTTCGCCATCGCCTTCAGCGTCGTCTTCTTCCCGGCATACACGTCGCCACCGCCCTTGACCGTACCACCAGGCCCCGCCACGGCGGACACCGTGAGGTGCGGCGCCTTGTCGACGAACAGCGGATAGATCTTCGTCACGGTACGCCCGTTCTCGAAGTACGAGACGGCAACCTGATACGTTCCCTCCTTCGTCGCCGCGCCCGAGAACGTCGCGACACCCGGATTCTTCCGATCGGCGGCCTTGATGCCGGGCGGCAGCCCCGCCACCCTCAGCGAGGCGTAATCCGCCACCGTCAGCTCGCCCGAAACCGACACACCCACGCGCAGTCCCTCCCCATCCGCAAGGAACGAGGGAAGTTCGGGCCTGGCCGGCTCGACAAGATCCTTGACAACCGTCATACCATAGAGGCCTGGGTCACTCCAGTCGCCCGCATCCTTCCGCACATGCAGGCGGACCCGCTCGTCGTCGTCGGCAAAGGCCCTTTCCAGCCCAGCTTCGGAAAAACCCTTCTTCGTCGGCCAGTAGATGTCGTGGATTTCCGCGTCGTCAAGATAGAGGCTTCCATCCCCGAATACCACGTCTTCTGGGAAGACGACAGCCGTTGCCTCCACGTCAACCAGCGCCGCCATGTTCAAGGTCAGACGCCCCACGCCACTGAAGTCAAGGACCGAAAGGTTCTCGCATTCTTCCAGCGCGTAGGTGTCGAGGGTCAGCTTATCCGACGTGAAATAGATCTCCTTGACGTTTTCAAGATAGCCCATCGCGCACGGAGCGACGTACGTCACGCTGGACGGCACGACGAGTCGTTTACCGACGACGCCGTGAAGCACCATCACGACCGTCTCTCCGCCATTGCCAAGGAGAAGCCCGTCCACAAGCGAGAACAGGGCGTTATCGCGAATCGTAATTTTCCTGAGTGTTCTTTGGACCTCATGGTTGCTCTCGAACGTCTTCAAATCCGGTCCGATCACGAGTTCGGTGAGTCCACACCGTTCAAACGCGCCGCTGCGCACTTTTGTCACGCCATCGGGAATCGTGAACGTACCCTTCTTTCCGGACGGGAACTGCCACAGCGCATCGCCCTGTTCGCCATCCCCGCGAGCCGCCTCCTTGAGGTACAGAACGCCGTCCTTGGAATAGTACTTCGGATTCCCTTCCTCAACCTCGAAATCGCAGGCGATGGAGGTGCCCTCGCCAATCCCTGCCGTGTAGTCGGCGGGCACGACGCATTTCGTCATCCTGAGGACGGGCTTCGACCATCCCTCCAGCGACCAGTCGCCGATCTCCACCGAATAGAGATGGCCCGACGTGTCACGCGCCTGCGTCGGCAACGTCAGCACGCCGCTTCCCTTCACGACGCAGCCGTCATCTATGCTCTTGCCGAACACATCCTCGGTATCTACGTTATCAGATCTCCATTCGCCATTGGGGCCCGTCCATACCCATCCGTATTCGCGCACGACCACGAGGTCTGCGGAATAGTCGCCATCATGCCGGATGCCTTCCCGGATGCCTTCAGGCCCGTTCTGCGCACAGGCGAGCGTCCACTTCCCGTCCGGCGAGGTGATCGTCCAGAACGATCCCGGCATCGACTTCGTGTTGTCGAGCGTCCAGGGTTCGGACGCCCCGCACACGGCGGTCAGCAGCACGCCGACAGCAAGTGCCCAGACCCTTCGGAAGAGTGTTTTCATCGGTTTCATCTTTTTTCTCCTTTGTGACAAACTTACAGGATCTTCTCGGCGGCGGCGGCGGACCGGCGCGGCCGCGCGCAGACGAAGAACGTACTGCCCGGCGCGGTGACGAGACGATAGCACATACAGTATAGCAAACTCCCCCGTCGTCCGCACAGACCGACCACCTTGAAGGGACTCCTCTTTGTCCTGTCAACGGCGCGTCAGCGCACCGCCCGGATTCGCAGGAAGGTCGCGGAGGACCCTTCCTCTCTCGCCAGGCGGACGTACCGCTCGCCGGGGCCGGGCGAGAGGCCGAGCGCGCCCAGCTCCTCCGCCGTGAGCGCGCGAGCGGCGGCAACGGACGAGAAGGCCTTCGCGTCCGCCGAGGCCTGCACGTCCAGCCGCGTCGCCGGGGCGTAGTCGGCCGGCGTCTCGCCGCCGGCGGAAACCTTGGCGCAGACGACGACGGCGCGTTCGCCGCCCAGGGTGACGAGCCGGATGTCGCTGACGGCGAAAGCGTAATCGACCGACACGGTTCCGTCTGTCGCGCCGGGCGCGGACGGCGTGACCATGATCGGGATATTGGTGAAGAGTTCCAGCCCCTCAAGCGGCTTGCTGCCCGGGGCGACCGTCAGCGCCGTCACGCCCGCCGTCTCGGCCACGGGCCGGACGAGGGCGTTCACCGCGTCGCTCTCCCCCGGCAGGAGCGGCGGCGTCCCGCCGCCGGGCGCGCGGTAGACGTAGACGCGCGTCGCGCCGTCCGCGCCGACCGTGACGGGGCGCGCGGGCCGGGCGAGTTCGTAGCCGGCCACCTGCGCGGGCGCGGGCCAGTCGATCAGCCTGCCGACGGGCTGGAGGACTGGCGTCTCGCCCGTTCCGGGGAGGGCCTTTCCGTCCGCCGTCTCGTAGCGGATCCTCACGGGCGCATAGGGCGCCGTCTCGGTCGTGTCGTCGGCGAGAAGCGCGCCCGTGTCCGCGTCCCTCACCTCGAAGGCGTAGGTGACGTCGGCGGCGAGGCCCGCGGGCAGCGTACAGGACAGCTCGCAATTGGCGAGGCCCGAGTCGAAGTTCTCCGGCCCCGTGTATTCAAGGCAGTGTCCGCCGACGTCGAACTTCGCGCGGTCGGCCCACGGCCCGACGTCGTAGACCTGCTCGACGGAGTGGAGCGTCGCGCCGGCGGCGGACTTGAGCGCGAAGGACAGCCGGACGCGCCGCGCGCGCGTCACGGAGAAGTTCTGCACGACCGTGCGCAGGCGGAGCGTCTGGCCCGCCATGTCCTGCGGCTTGAAGCGGTCGCGGCCCGTGCCGCTGTACAGGCGATTGGCATAGTCCGTCGCGAAGGCGTTGTAGCCGTCGATCGTGGCGGGGGCGAAGTCGGCGGGCTTCGCGTATCTTTCCGTCACGGCGAGGAGCTCGGGCGTCGCGACGTAGAGGCCGTCCTGCCCGTCCGCCATCAGGGTGGCCATGCGCTTGGCACCCTGAAGCCTGCAGAGTTCGCAGAAGGCGTAGTCCAGTCTGCTCATGGTGCAGCGGCTGGACGAGTTGAAGGACTGCGCGCCATGCTGATAGGGGACGGGATACGTCCCGCGGAAGCCCAGCAGCGTCTTCCAGCGCAGGCGCGCGGGGTCGCCCGTCGCGGAGATGTTGAGCGCGCGCGCACCCTGCGCGTCCGTCATCTGCCCCGTGCTGTACTCGTCGCCGAGATGGAGCATCGCGTGGCCGAGCTCGTGCGCGAGCGTGGGGATGCTCGAATCGCCGGCAGACGAGGCGACATACTGAAAGCCGAGCTTCTGGTCGATGGCGCTTCCGCCCATGTAATTGTCGCTGTTCGCGAGGACGACGAAGACGCTAATGTAGTCGAAGACGAAGTAGTAGGGCGCATTCTCGTCAATCGGCTGGCCGTTCTCGTAGGTGAGGTCGGGGTCCTTGAACGGCTCCTGCCGCCGCGCGTCATGGTAGTCGCGGATGAAGGCGGGGCCGATGCACCGCTCCATGATGTGGTTCTTGCAGCGGTTGCCGGAGAGGACGAGGGAGCGTCCGTCCGCCAGCACGGAGCTGTTGAAGAACGTCTCGCCCGACCCCCACGCCCCCTTCGAGACCGTGCTGACGGCATAGACGTTGAAGCGGTGGGCGAACGTGCGGTACGGCTCGTAGGCGAGCGCGCCCGCCCACATGCGCCGCGCGTCGGCGACGAACTTCTCCTGGTCGTCCTTCGTGTAGCCGTCGCCGCAGATGACGACGACGATGTTGTCGTTGTCGCTCCCCGTCTTCTGGACGACGTGGACGGCCATGTCGTGCGTCTCGCGCTGGCCCGAGTCGGTATAGTAGGCGCCGAGGAGCACGCTGATCGTCGGCGCGGGCTCGGCCGCCGCGACCGTCAGGCTTGCGAGGAAAAGGGCGAACAGCGCGAAGCGGGCCATCCACTCCTCCTCTACAGGGCAAGCCCCATGACGATATGTCTCTTCCGTTTCATGCCCATCACTTTATCACAACGGGCCGTTTCCCGTCAACTGGACTTGCAAGGACGTTCGTAATGGGTTAGTGGGTTGCGCAGCCCACCAGTCGAATTGAGGGTGCGCCCGCC
>URIT01000122.1 GCA_900547945.1 uncultured bacterium | reverse complement strand
CCCGGCGCGCGAAGTACCCGCGCCGCCCTCGGTGCGTGGCGTCCGAACGGACCCGGCGCGCGAAGTACCCGCGCCGCCCTCGGCGCGTGGCGTCCGAACGGGCCCGGCGCGCAATGTGCCCGCGCCGCCCAGAAGTAAGAAAAATCTTCAATTTCGGCTTGACGGTCATGGGGGGTAAAGGATAGAATATTCTTGTTTTGCGTTATGTCGAATTGTCATGGTACGGTGCCTGTGCCTATGTACGGTGCCTGTGTCGTGGCGTGTGCGAAAACGGGGAGTACGAGATGCGGAAAACAGTCTGGATGTTGGCGTTGGCGGTCTCTGCGGCGGTGTGCGGCGCGGAGAAGACCATCATGGTCGAGGAAGGGGCCACCCGTGGCCTTGAGGAGGCGCTGGCGGCGGCGAACCTCACGCTGGAGGCGGGCGACACGCTCGTCAAGACGGGGCCGGGTCGCCTTGTCGGGTCGGACGCCTACAAGGCGCTGACGGTGAACCTCCGCGTCGTCGAGGGCGTCTTCGAGGGGCGGACGGCCGGTGCGTTCTTCAAGGGCGGCGACATCGCCGTGCGCGCCGGCGCGACGCTCGACGTCAACAACACGGGGAACTCGTCCGCCTACCTCCTCCAGTGGCGCAACCTCTACCTTGCGGGGGCGGGCAGCGCGGCGGCGGCCGTGACGGTGAACGGGCGGGAGCTGACGGGCGCGCTGCTGGTTCGGGGCACCAAGGGCTCCTACCAGGTCATGGAAGGCGTCCAGTTCTGGCTCGACGGCGCGGACGCGACGATTGCCGGCGCGGCCGAGGGTAACATCGGCTACCTGACGCAAGGGCGGATCAACTCGAAGGACGGCGCGCACACGCTCACGCTGCTGGGGCCCGGGCACACGCTCGGCGCGGGCGGCGCGTGCAGCGCGCAGTACCAGCACCGCTTCCGCTGGGGGTACGGGTTCACGAACATGACGGGGCGGATCGTCGTGGACGGGGCCTCCTTCACGGCGCACAACGTGAACTACACGGTCCACCCGAAGGCATTCCCGCTTGTGGTGAAGGGCGGGGGAACCTTCGGCCCGGAAGGGACGAGCTTCGGCGCGTGCTTCTCCGAAGTCGACTTTGAATGGGGCTCGATCATCGCGGGCGACGGGGCGCAGACGGCGACCACGCTGCCGCCGTTCACGGGCTTCCCCGCGATCTCCACCAAGACGGCCGTCACCATCGACAACGTCTGGACGGTGCGCGCGGCGGAACTCGTCGCGGGGTGCAGCCTCGTCGCCTACAAGAACCCGCTGACGTTCGGCCCGAACGCGACGGTCGCGCTCGTCGGCGGCGAGTTGCTGGACAGCGGCACGGACTACACGCTGGCGCACGCGCGCGCGGACGCCTCGATCAAAGGCTGCCCGGCGTTTGTTGTTTGCAACGTGGGCGACGCGCAGGGCTGGCGCGTCGTCGCCGGCGCGGACGGCACGACGCTCCAGCTCGTCTACGAGGTGCCGGACCTCCCCGGGCTCGTGAACGTGCGCGACTGGGGCGTGCTGCCCGGCGCGGACCGGGCCAAGGCGAACGTCGAGGCCTTCGCCAAGGGGCTTGTCGCGCTGGACGACGGCGCCGAACACGTTCTCTTCTTCCCGGCGGGGACCTATTCGTTCGCGGCGCCCGTCCCGGTTGCGGGACGGAGCCGGCTCACGCTTCTCGGCGACAACGCCGCCTCGCGCCTGGCCGTTCCGGAGACGGCGCCGGGCGTACTCGCCGTCTCGGACGCGACGGCGGTCACGGTGACGGGGTTCACCCTCTCGGGCGGCGCGGGGGCGGCGCTCGCCGCGCGCGGCGTCGCGGGGCTCGTCGTCACGAACAACGTCTTCGCCGGCGTGCCGGGCGTGTCGACGGACGGGGTGGAGGGGACCTTCCCGGTTCGGGCGGAGGACTGTGCGGACGCGCTCGTGCGCGAGAACCGCGTGGCGGGCGGCGCGGTTTATGCGGGGCCCGTATTGGCGGCGGGGACGACGACGCTCGCGGCCGGAACGGAACCGGGCGCCAACGAGGTCGTCCTCTACGCGCCATTCGACAGGAAGGATCCCTACAGGACGCGCCCCTTCGCGGAGGCGCTGGCCGAGCGGGGCCTCGCGGCCTACCCGCAGGGGGCGCGGCTCGTCAAGAAGGGCCTCGGGAAGCTGGGCGGCCCGACGGCGGCGGCGGAGGGGAACCGCCTCGGGGCCATCGACATCCAGGAAGGCACGTTCGTGGGGACCGCTTTCGGGTCGCTGGGACCGGCGGGCAACACGGTCACGGCGCGGGACGGGACGACGGTGCTGCTGGAGCCGGGAAACAATGGCTGTGTCGCCAACACGACGACATTCTCGCTGGGCGGGACGGGGGCGTCGGCCACGGACGCACGGGCGGTGCTCTACATGCGGAAGATCAGCTGGCAGTACACCCTCTACAGCACGTTTGTCCTGCGTTCGGACGCGGTGTTCCGCTACATCGACGCAGGTTCCATCGGCATCTTCAGCGAGGGCGCGCTCGACCAGAACGGGCACACCCTGACGCTGCGGGGCGACCAGGGCGTGGCGAGCGAGTTCCGCTTCCGGGTCAGCACCCTCTTCCGGAACGGCGGGCCGATCGTCGTCGAACACGCGACGGTCTCGGCGAGCTGGGGCCGTTTCGCGGGCGTGGACGGCGTGCGCCCGCCGCTCCTGAAGATCAGGGGCGACGCGCGGCTGCGCGTGAACAACCAGGACTTCGCGGACGTCTTCGCGCTCTACGACTTCGAATCCGGCGGCCGCTGGGAGGCTGAGGGCGAGGGCGTGACGGCGCTCACGACGGCGAACCTCAAGGGCGCGCCGGTGCTTGCCGCTTCGGTCGCGCTGTCGGTCACGAACTCCTACACGGCGCGCGCGGCGGACCTCGCGCAGGGCGCGAAGGCGACGGCGGCGAACGCCCTCGCCTTCGGCGCGGCGTGCGTGGCCGACGTGGAGGGCGTGGAAACCCTGCCGTTCACGGACGCGGGCTACGTGCTGGCCACCTCGGAGGTCGCGATTTCGGGGCGGCCCCGGGCGGGCGCGGCGCTGAAGGAGGCCGGATGGACGACGGCGCTTTCGGCGGACGGCAAGTCCCTGCTGCTCAGGCCCCTCGGCGGCTTCACGCTCTTCCTGCGCTGACGGGCGCCACCCCCTGCATCCGCCGGCCTTGGATATGCTATACTACGCCTCCGGGAAATCCGTGAAAAAGGAGCAGAATGTGAGAACGGCTGAAATCGAACGGAATACGCGGGAGACGAAGATCCGGCTGGCGCTGGACCTCGACGGCGAGGGACGCGGCGAGATCGACACCGGCATCGGGTTCTTCAACCACATGCTGGAACTTCTCAGGAAGCATGCGCTGATCGACCTCTCGGTGACGTGCCGGGGGGATCTCGACGTGGACTACCACCACACGGTGGAGGACGTGGGGCTCGTGTTCGGGCAGGCGCTCAACCGGGCGTTGGGCGAGCGGCGGGGGATCGCGCGCTACGGCTTCGCGTGCATTCCCATGGACGAGGCGCTCTGCGAGACCGCGATCGACCTCGGGGGGCGCCCGTTCCTCGTCTTCGCCACGCCGAAGAAGCACCTGATGGTGCGCGACTTCGAGGTGAAACTGCTGGAGGAGTTCTTCCGCTCGGTGAGCGTGGAGGGGCGGCTCAACATCCACGCACGCGAAATCTACGGGGACGAGACGCACCACGTGTGCGAGGGCCTCTTCAAGAGCTTCGCCCGCGCGCTGCGCCAGGCCGTGGCCCCCGATCCGCGCGAGAAGGGCGTCCCGTCCTCGAAGGGCGTGATCTGACGTATTTTCCAGTTGGCCGAGCCCATACACTATGGACATTTTGGCAAGTCACAAAAATGGACAATCTATCCAAACAGTCTTGCGGTGCGCACACACCTTATGGTACAATATAGTGGATAAAAGTAAATTGTCGACACACTATGGCTAGACCGAAGAAAGCAGATGGTGGCTCGCGCCACGGAAAGCACGCTCCCGGCGTGTTTAGGGTATCACTATACCTTTCAGCCGAGGAGAAGGCCATCGCCATCTTGACTGCAGAACGGCAGCGCAAGACCCTGTCAGATGTTCTACGAAGCGGCATAGTGTGTGAAGCGACCAGATCTGGCGTGTTGGTGAACGGAGTAGTCGCAGAGAAGTTTCGCGCTCGCATAAGTGCCTACAGGCAAGTACTCGAAGCAGAAGCACAAACCAAAAGGAGTACTGAAAAATGAGCAAAGTCGAAGAGATAATCGCAATCGTCGAAAAAGAGTCCCCCGGATTGCTGGATGGCATATCGCTGGAGGACGGCATAACCAAGGAGAGCCTTGTGCGCAAAGTACTTGCACTTTCTCATGGCCAAATGGTGCGCACACACCAAAACCAGATCGAACCTCATGTCAACACAACTGAAGGTTTATCAACTCCGCCCGGCGGGTGCCGGATACGGAGGTAGTCAACAGCAAAAATAAGGCCGCAAACGGAACAAGGGCAAAAGGAAGAACGGTGACAGGCAGGTCAGAAAAGCTGGCTCAGGAAGGACTGTGCGGAGACCGCGATCGGCTCGCGGTAGGAAAACGCATCGGCTTCGGAGTACGGGAGGTCGCGCACGACCTGAAAGGCGTGTGCGGCACCGGTCGCCTTCTGCATCGCCGTGAGCGCATGGGATATGACGGTGTCAGACGTCTTCGCCTCGACAAGAAACCAAGGCGTTCCGTTCTTCGTGACCAGAAAGTCCACTTCTGCCTTCGCCTTGTTCCTGACGTAGTAGAGCGCATAGTCGCCGAGGCCGAGGTCGTTCCACATGTCAACGGCCTTGAGCAGATGGCACGCGACAAGGTTCTCGAAGCGGGCGCCCTCGTCTGCGACTTCGCACCAGTCCCGCTGATACCACTTCGGCGTCTTGCGAATCGAATTCTCGATGTTCTTGAACCACGGGCGGACGGTAAAGCCCTCGTGGAAGTATTCAAGTGTGGCTATCCATGCCTTTATCGTCTTTTCCGCGATGCCGATTTCGCGGGAGAGGGATGCCGCCACGATCTGGTTCCCGGCACGTGCAAGGAGAAGCTCCGACAAGATTCTGATTCCTGCGACGTCGGCGATCTTCGTAAGATCGCGCAGATCTTCCCGGAAGAGCTGTTCGCGCCTGAGTTTGCGCCAGCGATGGGTGAACCTGACATCTCGCCTGACAAACGGCTCCGGGAATCCACCATGCGTCCAGAGCGCATCCCAGTCGTCGGACAGGATCGGGCGCGGCGCATGGATTTCGGTTGCCTCGAGTTCCGGGCGGACAAGTTCCGCGACGCCAAGCGGGTGCATGTGGTAGAGGAAGTACCGTCCCATAAGGCTGTCGCTGCCGCGCTTGTAGATGTCGAGCCGCGCGCTGCCGGTGACGATGAGACGCATGCGGTCTTCGTAGAGATCGAAGAACCCCTTGAGAAACGACTTCCATCGGACGAACTTGTGGATTTCGTCAAGCGTGATGATGGGCTTCTTTTCGGTGGCGATTCCAAGCCCAACGGCATCGGCGAGCCCGGCGGCATCGCCGGCGACGAGGCGGCGCGTGGCAAGGTCGTCCCACGTGAAATAGCAATCTGCGAGCGACTTGGCGAGAGTCGTCTTTCCGCACTGGCGCGGGCCGGAAAGGAACGCCATCTGCCGGTTGTCGCGAAGATGCTCGGCAAGAACCGCTTCGTATATGCGCTTGATCTGGGATGCGTCTTTCATGGCGGGAGGGAAGTATATCAAAAGCGCTGTCGCGATGTAATACCAAACTGACCGATGGGTCAGAATGGTAAATACCAAACTGACCGACTGGTCAGAATGGCAATCCATTTCACAAACACGGGAGAGACTGCGCCCTCTTTCTTTCTCCGTGAAGCAAACAAGGGCATAAAGGAGAAGAAAGAACAAATGAATACACGGACACTGCTTGTTGTCTCGGCATCAGTCGCGGCAATGATTACAGGATGCGAATCGATCGACAAGAGCGTACTCGCGGGAGCGGGACTTGCCGCCGCAAGCGCTGGCAAGGGCGGCAACAAGGCCGGAGCCGCAGTTGCGGCAGGCACGGTCGGTGTAGGCGTGGCGAATACGATTGTCGCATCAAGGACGGAAACAAAATCGTCCAACGGAAACGCTTCATCCTCGGCGCAGAGCAAGGGGGCGCAGAGCGGAACGCAGACTTCGGCTCCTCATACAACCTCCGCACAAACGCAAACTCCGGCTGTCACGGCACAGCCCAAACCAAAGTATACGGCGGAACAGTATCGCGCGGCTTTCGCAAAGCGTACACCTGCACAGATTGCCGCTTACATAATTGCCGTTAGCCACATGTCTGACGATCAGGAAAAAACAAGTCGGCACGACGTCAAAAACATGGTGGCGGCTTTAACTTGGCGAAATGGGTTCGATGTCGTTTTTGCACTGCGTGAAAAAAACGAAAATCCTGTTTTCCCAGATTACGGTTTCGTTCAAGGCAAAATTCTTCAGAACGTTTACTACGGGCTAAAAGACATTTCAAATCAGTCCGAGATAAAAGAACTCATAGCAAAGTTACCAAACAAGGTCCGCGATTGTGGTTTCCCTGATAGAGAGTTAGGTAATCATAAAGGCATAGAGTTCTACCGTACAGTGATAGAGAAAATCACGGATCCTACCCTTGCTGACTACATGCTGGAGCGCAACCTCTATCTTGGTTACGCAGTTTACAAACTCGTGCCAAAATTGAGCAAGGCGAAGAAAGACGAGTTATATGCTGCCGCTATGAAACGTGCAGCCGAACGAAAGGATCGCATAGTGGTGGAAGGATACTACATCGGGATGCCGTTCTTGGACGCACTAATTCTAAGGGACCATTATGGTTTCAACGTTCAACTTAAGGACGGGACTGGACCTATAGGCAGGGAGTGGATTGGTGGTGACGACATGTTTAGGGAGGATTATTTTACTCGGGAAGAGAAATTGCCGTCCGAGGCGGAAGTCAATCGTCTTTCATTCGCAAACAAGGCATGGATCAAGTTTATGGACTGCGAAGATAGTGACGCATTGGTGCAATTTATTCATCAGTATGTAAAGAAGGAAAAGGGGAAGCCCCGAACCTTCGCATATCTTAAAGAGATTAAACATGAGGTTGTAAAGGAGTTAGATGGTGCTGTGGCCGAGGTCTATTCAAGCACGAAACTCGGCACAAAGGTGGCTTTCGACAGAAAAACAGGTTGGATTGCCTTTCTTGAGTTCTGAGATGTGACATGGAGTGTATAAAAATGAAAACCTACAATCGCAATGTCGATATCCTATCCGAGTTCAAGCTCGGTCCGTACAAGGCTTGGCCGCGTAGTACAAAAAGAATCGATACGATCATCTGGATGCCTTGCGTGGCATACACCGAAGATGCGGATTTCCCCGATGAGTGGGTGAACCTGTTGTCGAAGGACGGCAAGAGCATCTATGAGAAGTTTCCGAAGGGAGATGTGAAAAAGAGACAGTGGCAAGTGTCCGAACGCAATCGAAAGTTGCTGCGTGTCGTGCACGCGAGCATTCTCCCGAATGGTAAGACTGGCAATCGACAGGTGAGGAAATATCGATTCCTCGGACTGTTCATGTTCGATAGAACGGATGCGGAAGGCGTCCACTATCGTAAGATTGAAGCATAAAAGGCTATCCACCCATTACGGTTTCCGCCACTTCAAGAAGTGACAAATCTGTATCTGGCGATCACCGCGCAAATCAAGGGCTTGCCGTCGTCGAGTCCATCGTCGACGGCAAGCCCGACAACACGTCGATGGAGTTCGAGTACCGCAAGGAAGGCAGCAAGTGGAAACCGGTTGAGTGACAGGGGACATCGCCGGTGCGCGGGCGGGGCGGGCTACAGCGTTTCGAGCGAGTGGGGGTCGAGGAGAAAAGCCTTAAGTCCTATGAACAGAATGCCGTTTTGATCCATCCATGGCGTTTCGTGTGCATCGCCAGTGATGACAACTTTACGGAACGAGTCGCGGACATTGCGAAGGGAGCAGGTCTCCTGCGCGCGTTTTTCTGCATCCGGGATGGAGAACGCCGATTGCACGTATATGCGCTCGGATGCCTTGTTAATCACAAAGTCGATTTCGCTTGTTACTTGGGTTCGAACCCCGTTGATTGTCGGATTGGTGGTGACCATCCCAACGTCCACCGAATATCCGCGGCGTACCAGTTCGTTGAAGATGACGTTTTCCATGATATGGGACATCTCGTTCTGCCTGAAGGAAATCTTGGCGTTGCGAATGCCGGTATCCATTGCATAGTATTTGGACGGGCTGGAGAGATATCTGTTGCCCTTTATGTCATAACGCTTCGACCTTCGGACAAGAAATGCATCTTCGAGATAGGAAAGGTATTTCGCCACGCTGATGTGGTTGGCCTTGACCTGGAGGGTCGTGGTTATCGTGTTCGCAAGCCTTGTCGGATTGACAAGGCAGCCGATGTTGCTCATGACGGTGTCGGCAAGTGCGGAAAGAAGGTTGTCGTTTTTGAGATTATGCCTTTCGGCTACGTCCTTGAGATAGATTGACTGGACAAGATTGGAGAGGTAGTTCTTCTTCTCGGGCTCCGTGTCAAGAAGCACACATTCGGGAAGGCCACCGAACAAGAAGTAAGATTCCATGATTTCCCTGAATTCCGCATGGCCCTGCATCAACGGGTAGAATTCGGCAAAGGAAAGCGGCGTAATCTCTATGATTTCGCTTCGCCCTCTGAACTCCGTTGCAACCTCGCTCGAAAGAAGCCTGGCGTTGGAACCTGTCACGTATGTGTTTGTGTTGTCGCGTTTCAGGAGTCCGTTGAGGACATGGTAGAACGTGATGTATGCACCTTTTCTGTCTTCAGGTCTGAGCCTGGAAAGATCGGTGCCTTCCGGCAGAACCGGGCTGGCCAGTTGAATTTCGTCGATGAGGACATAGCATGGCGAGTTGTCGGATGGAAGCTTGGAACGAATTTCTTTGCTGAGAGTTATGGCATCGCGGCAGAAAAGGAATTGATCGGATTCAAGATCGATTTCAATGATATGACTCTGCGGCACTCCAGTTTCAAGCAGATGTTGCTTGAAAAGCTTGAAAAGGAGAAAGCTCTTACCGCACCGACGTATGCCAGTGAGAATCTTTATCAAGTGGTGACGCTTTGCCTGGATAAGGCGATTGAGCAGCAATTCCCGGTGGATTATCATTCGACTCCTTTCTATTGTGTCTACATGTTGATTTATTTGAAAGCGGCTATATTATACCATGACACAGTAGTGATGGCAATGGATCGTTTCAAAAAACATAACATGTTGACCTTTTTGAAAGCCGCTAATGGCGTGTCAACAATGCCGATATTTTCAAGTACCGGCTGAAAATACCGGCATGGCATGGCGCCATCCAGATACTACCGCAACTACCTTCGTACATAGATTTCCCCGACTATAGTGTAGAAGAACTTGTTCGAATATTCATGTCTTTGGCTGAATCCAACGAGTATGACTGCGACGAAGGTCTCGCATCGGAGCTTCCCAAGGTTATGCTTAAAACTATCAGGCAGAAAGACGAGAATTTTGGCAATGCCAGATTTGTCCGGAATCTTTTCGAGAAAAGCATCCAGAAACAAGCGATCCGTCTTTCAAAGGTTGCGCCCATCACGAACAAGATGCTTCGAACACTTACTGCCGATGATTTACCCTCAATATAATGAGGACAAACCGACTGAAGGTCCAAAGCATTCAACAAGTCATAGGGCCCTTTACCTCCGTGCAAGTCCCTGAAAATGCGGTGTATCAGGTTTCTACGCTAGCATGTTGGATTAGTCATCCACGTTGAAGATGTGGAGGGTTGTGCACACGGATTCTTCGCGAAGGAAGTCGCGTTCTACAGGTTCCGGAAGACGCGCGCGGGTTCCGTCCCCGCCGGGGTGTTCGGGGGCCGCAGGCCGCACGGCGTCCTCGTGACCGACAGGTACACGGGCTACGATAGGCCGTGGCGCGGGGACAGGCAGTACTGCCACGCCCACATCCTGCGGAAGTTCCTGCGGCTGCTCAAGAAGAAGCCGGACAACAGGGGGCTGGTCATAGCCCGCAAGACGAGCTTCGGCGGCCAGTCCGAGGGCGCGCTTTGGGTGCGCGAGTTCAACC
>URIT01000121.1 GCA_900547945.1 uncultured bacterium | reverse complement strand
AGAAGCTGCGGCAGGTCGTGGAGCTGCCCGACCCCATCCCCGTCGCCGCCGTCCTCGACGGCGCGGGTGTCGGGGTGGGGGCGAAGAACAGCGCGGGCGCAGGGAACGGCACGGGGACGGTGGACGGCACGGGGGCGCGGGAGGGGATGGAACTGAAAGCGGGAATGCGAGATTACAGTGCGGAAAAATCGCAGGACAATGTGCGGGGAGAGTCTGCAACGCGGGAACCAGTGGAGAAACTGGGGACGAAAAGGCAGAAACAGGATTACGATGCGGAAAAAACTCATCGTCATGAAGGCGTGGTGGAGGCACTGGGGGGAGGAAGTACCCCGGCAAAACGTGAAGCGGAACGGGAAACGGTGATACTGAGGGCGCGGGGCGTCTATCTGGAGGCGATGGAAGGCGTGCCGGACGTCGTGACGCGCGTGCTGGAGCGCATCGACGCGCTCTTGGACCCGAGGCGCGTGGAGGAGGCGACGATGCTCGCCTCCTGGCGCGCGCGGTACGCCCGCGCCGTCACGAAGCGGACGGCGGCGAGGTGGCGCGACCGGCTCTTCAGGCGCAGCGGGTAGGCGTTCGGACGCCGCGTACAGGGGGCGGTCGCTCAGGAGAGCGACCCTCCCGCAGTCGGACGCCGCGCACAGGGGGGCGACGCGGGGACAGCAGGAGTACCTACGGCGTATGGGGTTTGTTCAGGCGGCGTGGAACGAATGTGCGTGTTTCGCGCTTTTCCGGGACGAGATTCGCGAGCGGGGTGCCTTCGACCGCGAGGGCGGCGTCCGGCGCGACAGGCGTGAAATCAAGTGTCAACGTGCGTGTCTTCACATCGTATTGCGCATCGTGGAGGTTGATGCCCCGGCAGTCGGTAATGACCGGCGAATCGACGAGACGGTGGTAGATGTATTCGGCGTAGCTGCACGTATCCATCCCCGGCCAGTCCGTATGGAGCCACGCATTGAGCTTCTTGAAGCCGACGACCTCGTCGAGCTTCTCCCGAAGCCGTTCGTTCGTGCAGCCGCCGACGAGGCCGACGGTGGCAAGGACCGTATAGCGCAGATCATCCTTCTCTGTTGCGCGCAGGACATACGGAATGTACTCGCGCTGAAGCTGTTCGACGCCCCAGTCCCGGTAGAGCGCGACAAGGGCGTTCGGGATGCCCTCGGACATGTCGAAGAGTTCGCAGTCCCACACGCGCGTACGTTCGAGGGGACGGAAGACGGCGCCTGACTCGGTGAACCCCAGGCCGAGGCCGAGCGTCGCGCGCGCGGCAAGACCGTTGTCGCCATAGTAGTCCTGCATGACGAAACGCGCCAGCGTCGGGCATGCACGGCGCGCCGCGCGGTAGATCGCCTGCGCGTATTCGGCCTCGTCGCCCGCGATCTGGGCGAGGCGCGCATACTCCATCATGCAGCCGACCTCGCTGTTGAGCATGTCGACCGTGCCGGGACCGCCCCATTCGAGGCAGCCCGAGCAGAGGTACGTCCAGCAGTCGATCGCGTACATGTAGCTGACGACCTCGCGCGAAATCGTGTCCCAGTTGGCCTTCACGACGTCGTACTGGCCAAACTGGTCCGCAAGCTTCTGGAGACACATCACGATCATGCGCACGGTCTCGTTCGAGTCGCCGTAGATGATGCGCGAGCCGAACGCCGCCGGTTCGTAAACCGTCGAGATGTTGCGCGGCGAGTTCATGTAGATCGTGTAGCGGCGGCCGCTGAACGGCTCGCGGCGGTAGCGGCAGACGGCCTTGTAGGAGATGTCCTCCAGCGGCTCCAGCAGGCGCCAGGCGAGGCGGCGGCGGATAAGGCGGCGGTTCTCTTCGGTGTAGCCGTAGGGGTTCGGCGTGTTGCGGCTCATGCCGAGCAGCGACCCGTGCAGCGCGAGGTTGGGGGCGTCGGCGGCGCCGGCGCGGTCGCCCGCGTAGTCGACCCGGACGCCACCGCCGCACGTGAAGTTCACCGCGTCGGCGAACTGCGCGTTGAAGAGCGCGTCGTACTTTTCGAATCCGCTCGCGTGCGGCAGCGTCGAGAGGTCCTGACGGGGAATGCGGATCGCCCAGTCGACGCGGCTCTGTCCGTCCGCGACGAGAAGCGGTCCGTAGCGGGTGACGAGCGACGTGCGCTGTACGTTCGCCTCGGCGCGGAACCAGTCCGGCCCCTTCGCGCCGAGCGACGCGGCGACCGGCGGAATCGCCGCGTAGGGGCGCGTCGGCGTCCGAAAGGCGTCCGCCGTCTCCAGATACTCGAAGTCGTCGCGGATCTCGACCATCCCCTCCCTCTCGTTCAGGCGGAAACGTTCGCGCAGGGCGACGGGGTACCTGAACGCGCGCGGGTACCACTCGTCGATGCGCGCAACCGCCTCGTCGGGAATCCCCTTCGCCCAGCCCCGCGTATCGACCGTGCGCGAGCCCCAGATCCACGTCGGCACGATTACGCCGACGCCGTCACCCTTCGCCGCCGCCAACCGCAGACCGGCCACGCCGCGCGCGCCGCGCATCGCCTCGATTCTGCCGGGGACCGTCCCCCACACGAGCAACAGCGGCGAGTCCCTGTCCGTCGCGTTCCACAGGAGCAGCCACGGCGCGGCGAAGTCCGTCGGATCGACCTCCCCGCCCTCGCAGACCGCGACGACCCGGACTCCCCCCTGCCTCTTCGAGAGATAGGCCGCGTAGGAGAGCGTGTTCCGAAGATGCAGTTCAACGGACGGCACATACACCTCCCAGCGGAGGCCCGGATAGGCGAGCGAACCGTCGTAGCGCATTGTCCGAACGCCGTCCACCGTCAACACGCCGCCGACGGCGAGCGGGTTGATGCGGTCGGCGGCGAACGACGTCCGGCGCGGCCCATCGCCGGTACGCGGCGCAGCGAGGCAATACTGGACGCTGCCCAACGACACCTCCAGACGGCTCGACGTATTCTCGACGAGAAACCCGTTTCCGACTTCCCAGCCGAAGTGCCCGAATCCGTCGTTGCCCTCGTACCAGCCGCCGAAGAAGGAGGGCGTTGTGCGCACGCGGTCACGCTCGGGGAACGTGCGCCCCGTCAGGTGTCCGAGCAACCGCAGGAAAAACGCATCGCGCGCCTCCTTGCCCGGCACGAAGGACGTGCCGAGGCCGATGGACGAGTAGAGGACGCGCCCCCTGCCCGCGCGGCCCTCGACGACGGCGTCCGGTCCGCCGTCGTAGCGGAAGAGGACATGCCCCGCCACCTTCGCCTGGACGGAACGGAACACCGGGAACGCCGCCGCGCTGTAGCCGCCCGCGCGCGCGAGGGGGTGGCGGGCGTCCGTCGGCACGACGCGGCGGCGCGGCGGCAGGTCCTCCGGCGGGCCATGTCCGACGGTGCAGGGGAGAAGCGCCGCGATCTCCGAATCCAGCACGGCGGACGTCGCGTAGAGCGGCACGCCGCCCCCGGCCACGCGCGCGGCGATGAGCCGGGCGAGCGCGGCGTTCGTGCGGCAGGAGGCATACACGATCGCGCCGGCCTCGTCGAGGTTCGTCGTCACGACCGCCGCGCCGTCCGTCCGCTCCAGCAGGATCTCGCGGAAGCCCCAATACTGTTGTTCGTCCAGGAGTCCCGTCTTCCGCCGCGAGCGCGAGGGGTTGACGTCCTCGTTGTCGAAGGCGAAGAAGACCTTGAGCGCGTCCAGGCGGACACGCGGAGGGGGCGGCGCCTTCGCCGGGACGGCGACGAACGTGTCGCCGACGCGGTAGGCGGCGGACGTGCGGGCCTCGTTCGGCCCGCACACGCGGAAGCCCGTGACCTCGATGCCGCCCGACGCACCGACGGGGAAGTCGGTCGGATTGAGCAAGATCTTCACCTGGCGAATCTGGACGGCGCGGTCGCCGAGGCCGAAGTCGTTGTCGAGCGAAAGGACCTGGTCCGTCCAGTTGCGCCCCGACACGACAACGTCCGGCACGTTCTTCATCGGCGTCTTCGCCCCGTCCGCGTAGCTGACGGCTACGTTCATCCGCACGGCGCGTCCGTCGAGGCTGCGCGCGGAGAAGACGATCTTGTCGTGCGTCCACGTGCTGCGGTTGACGTCGGTGATCGCAAGCGCCATCGTCTTGCCGGGCGCGTCCCGGCGCGTCGCGGACAGCCGGAACGCCGAACGGTCGATCGACTCCAGCCGGTAGTCAGCCGCCTTGTCGTTGATCCGGTAGAGCACCCAGTCGGGCCGCCTTGCGGCAACCGCCGTCCCCACGCACGCGCAGACCAGCGCAAACAGAACCGTCCTCGTCATCTCAGCCTCCTTCTCTTCAGGCAGAAGGCGGTTTCACACGGAAACCGCCTTCACCGGGTATCCTTCCACTCCCTCCACCGGCTACCACTCGACGAGCGCGAAGGAATTGGGCTGGAGCTTCAGCACGGCCGTTCCGTCCGCCTGGACGATGAGCGGCGTTTCCGTGTAGGTGCGCACGGCGTCCGTCAGGTGGCAACGCGCGGTGGCGGGATCGACGCCCTTGGGGAGCGTCAGCCTGACCCGGCGCGTCTCGACGATGTTGTTGTCGTCGGAATAGCGCGCGAGGAAGAGCGCGCCGCGCCCGGCCGCGTTCTTCGCGGCGCAGGCGAAGAGCTGCGGTTTCTTGATGTCCGGCGTCGCGACGGTCGTCGCGACCTGCGTGCCGAGCTCGGTCAGGCGGCGCCAGGCGAGGAACGGGTAGTAGCCCTTCATCGGCAGGAGCGTGAGCGTGTCGAACAGGTTGTTCATGTTCGTGTTGACGCGCGCGTCGTAGAACATGAGCATGTCGAGCGGCGCGTCCTGGCAGGTGATCATCACGGCGGCGACGGACGCGGCGCCCTTCTGGTTGAAGCGGCCGCTCTCGCATTCGAGCGAATAGACCCACTCGTCGCTCCAGCCGCGCACGTAGTTCCATTCGTTCAGATGGCTCTCCGTCTTCGTGAAGCCGTTCGCGTCGAGCAGCGCGCGGGCGCGGCGCGCGGCATCGGCGGGCGCGGTCGCGTCCTTGTAGTAGCAGTGCCAGGAGTAGAAGTCGAGCGGCAGCTTCTCCTTCGCGCAGAACGGCAGGAACTCCTTCCCCCAGGCGCCCCACCAGCAGAAGGCCGGGCCGCCGATCTTGATCGTGCCGCCGAAGCATGCGCGCAGATGGCGCGACGTCACCTTGTAGAGTTCGAGGAACTGCGCGTTCGTGCCCGTCCAGGTCGGGCCCGGCCGCCCGTCGGCCGTCGGCTTGTTGCCGTCCGGCTCGTTCCAGATCTCCCAGTACTTGATGTTCCACTTGAAGCCGTCCGCCCAGCCCTCGTTGTAGTGGCGTACGATGTGCTCGCAGATGCGCGCCCACTTGGCGAAGTCCTTCGGCGGGTTGACGCCGTACTTCTTGATCCAGTGCTCGATGGACTGGCCGAGGCGGTAGTAGGGCTCGGTGCCGGCGGCGCGGATGTTGCCGAGGTATTCGTCGGTGAGCGTGAAGTCGTAGCTCGCGGGGTCCTCCACGTCCGCGTCGAAGTCCGGGAACACGGCGCTGATGTCCACGGTGTGGTGCGCCCCGTAGGCGTTGCAGATGCTCGCGTCGTGGATGCGCGCATACGGGATCTTCAGGGCAGCGTATTCGTCGAAGTTGCCGCGCGACTGGTCGCTGCGCGGCTTCGTGGGGCCGTTGTTGACCGCGTTCATCAGCTTGATCGGTCCGCGCGTCGCGTTCGCATCGACCGCCACGGACCACTCCGGCGCCGCGACGAGGGCCAGCCCCGCGCATCCCGCCGCCATCAACATGAGCTTCTTCATTCCGTTCGTTCCTTTCGTTTGCGTTTCAAATCACCTCAAGGGCCGGCGCCTCACTTGGTGCCGTAGCTGATGACGCAGAAGGAGACCAGCAAGACGAGGATGCCCAGCGCGAGGCACCCCTTCGTCTTCGCGCCCGTACCCTTCCACTCGCCCATCAGAAGGCCGAGGAGGGACGAGAAGAAGATCGAGCTGCCCATCACCACGGCGAAGCCGATGTACTTCAGGTCGCCCATCTGCGGCTCGCCGATCTTCTGGCACGCGAACTGGCATGCCCAGATCACACCCGCGAGGGCCGCCCACGCGGGCGCGGCCGTCTTCGCCATCCGTCCGTAGTCGGCGAACGTGCCGTTCCGTCCGTTCTGCCAGAGGCACCACGCGACGTTGACGGCAAGCCCGCCCCAGAAGACGACGACGAGGACGGGCATGCCGCACCACGCCGTCGGCGTCCCCGCCGCCGCCGCGGCCTTCTCCAGCGCCGCGCCGCTCTGGAGACCGAAGTTCATGCCCGCCGAGGCGATGCCCGAGAAGAGCGCCACGAGCATGCCCTTCCTGAAGTCGAACTCCGCCACCGCCGCCTTCTTCTGCTCCTCCGTAAGCTCGCCTTCCTTGAACTTGCCCGCGAGGCCCACCAGCGCGATGCCGACGAGCGAGCCGAGGACGCCGCCCAGCACGATCTTCGCCCCCACCGTCGCCACGAGGGTTCCCGCCTGCCCCGTCACGAGCGGCGGGATGAGCGTCCCCGTCGCCGAGCAGAGTCCGCACCCGATCGCGAGACCCAGGCCGATGCCGAGGTAGCGGATCATAAGCCCCCAGGTGAGGCCGCCGAGCCCCCACAGCGCGCCGAAGCCCGCGCACTGCGCGAGCGTCTTCGGCCCGGCGCCCGCGATGACCTTCAGCGTCCCCGGGCATGTCGCCAGCGCGAGCACGAGCGGGAACGCCAACAGCCCGGCGAGCGCGTAGACGAGCCAGTAGCTTTCATACGCCACGCCCCGGATCCGGCGGAACGGCACCGCGAACACGGCGCCGGACAGACCGCCGAGCGCGAAGATAAGGGACCCCACCAGCGGGTTTGCGGATACGGACTCGACCATTGCTTCTCTCTCCTTTTTTGAATGAAATCACTTCGTTCGCCACGCCCGGTAGGCCACCGCGTCATAGGGCGGAGGGCCGTACAGGCACCGGTTCACACGCGCCACGCCCTCGAACGCATAGTCGATGCGCAGCATGCCCTGCCCCGTGAGCGGGATGTTCTCGCACAACACCTTCGTGCCGTTCGCGGGGATCTCGGCCGCTCCTTCCCACACGGCCCGCCCCGTCTCCGCATCCACGGCCCGCACCGTCCCCGCGACGGCGTACAGGCGGTCGTTCACCGCGACGAGGCGGTTCGTGACGCCGCGCGCGGCCTCACCGTCGAACGGCGTGTCGACGTAGGCGACGAGCTGGGGCTGCTGCACGCCCTTGATGGCGTCGTAGGCCTTCTTCTTGCCGTAGTAGTAGTCGACCACGCCGTCCGAGATGATCGGCCATCCGTCGCGGAGGTTCCACCAGAGAAGCCCCCACGTGCGTCCCTTGCGGGAGCGCGACAGCTCGATCCAGTACTTGAGCGCCTCGGCCTGGACGCTTTGGGAGAGGTCCGCGAACGTCGCGAGATCCTTCGGCACGTGCCCGAACATCGCCTTCACCTGGCGCGGCATGAGCGCGTTCCGCCCGGACCCCGCGCGGCGCTGGGAGGGGTAGGCCATCGTCGCCTTGCAGGCCCATTCGTCGTTGAACGTGAACGGGTCGTCGGGGTTCGGCCACGGATAGAGGCCGGCGGGCGTCATCATGCGCCGGAGCGCATCGACGTTCGGGCAGCCGTGATAGCCCGTCTCGCTCACGAAGGTCGGCGTCGCGCGCGTCCAGAAGGCGTTCTTGAAGTAGGTGTGGCGCGGCCCCCAGAGGTGGTCCTGCGAGAGCTTCGCCGCACCGCGCACGACGGCGGGCGTCCACCAGGGCGAGGAGGGAATGTAGGGCGTGAAGGGATCGAAGTCGCGGAGGACGCGCGGCAGCACTTCGCGGCTGATGCGCTCGCCGGCCGGGTCGGGCGCCCAGGCGCCCCAGTAGCCCGCCATCGCGCGGTCGATCTCGTTGTTCGCGCACCAGAGCGCGAGGCAGGGGTGGCTGCGGAGGCGCACGACCTGCGCGCGGGCCTCGTCGGCGATCGTGCGCGCGAAGGCGTCGTTCTGCTCGGGCTGCACGTTGCCCATCATGAAGTCCTGCCACACGAGGATGCCGTTCGCGTCGCAGAAGTCGTAGAGCGCGTCCGGCTCGTAGACGCCGCCGCCCCAGACGCGGATCATGTTGCAGTTGAGGTCGACGAGCATGTCGAGGGCCCGGCGCAGGTGCTGCCCGTCGCGGGAATGGCAGGCGTCGAGCGGCGTCCAGTCCGTACCGTGCAGGTAGAGGGGCGTGCCGTTGACGACGAAGCGGAAAGTCCCCGGCTCCGCCTCGCTCTTCCAGTCCGCCCGTTCGAGGCGCACCGTGCGCAAGCCGACCTTCCGGGCGTCGCGGGCGAGCACGGTGCCGTCCGCCGCCACGAACTCCGCCACGCCGTCGTAGAGCGCGGCCTGCCCCGCGTCGCGCGGCCACCAGAGGTCGGCGGCGCGCACCGTGAGCGCGGTCCGCGTCTGGTAGAAGTGGACAGGCTCCTCGCGCCGGACGGCGACCTTCCCGTTGCGGGCGAGCGTGAGGCGCAGGGTCGAGGCGTGCAGGTGCTTCCAGGGTGCGAGGATCTGGCCGTCCACCTTCAGTTCCGCCGTACGGGTCTTCGGGTCCGCCTTCAGGCACATCCAGTGGACATCGCCGAAGCGGCATGCGGGCAGAACGTCGAGCGCGACGCTCCGCCAGAGGCCGCTCGTCACGAGGCGCGGCATGATGTCCCAGCCGAACATGTGCTGCGCCTTGCGGATGCCCTCCACGTCGGTGCCGCCGATGCGGCTGCGGCCGAGGACGCCGAGGAGCGGACGCCCCAGCGGGCTCTTGATGTACACAGCGAGCGTGTTGTCGGCCTTCAGCCGCTCCGTCACGTCGAAGCGGACGGGCGTGAACATGTTCTCGCTGTGCCCGAGCCGTTCGTCGTTCAGGAAGCAGTCCGCCCGCGTATCCACGCCGTCGAAGCGCAGCTCGACGCGCTCCCCCGGCCGCACGGGCACGCCCCGGAACGTCCGCACATACCGCCACTCATACTGTTCCCAGCCGAGGAGCGCCCAGGCGTTCGTGCCGACCGTCGGGTCTGGGATGACGCCCGCCGCGTGCAGGGCGGCGTAGGTGTCGCCCGGCACCGTCGCCGGGATTGACGTCCACGCGCCCCCTTCCTGCTGGCGGCGGTAGCCGAGCGTCCACGCGCCGTCCAGCGACACGCCGCCCGCCTGCGCCGCACCGATACATGCGGCAACGGCAATCATCAGCCACCGGCCTGTGACTCCATCTTTTTCCATGCGGGCATTATACCACAGAAATCCGATTTGCCATTTGGTATAATACGGTCCGACATGATTGGCATCTCAAAGCTCTACTTCGGCACGGTTGAAGCATCCGACCGGCTCCGCTACCGCAAGGGCGTCCACCGCCGCCCCGTGGTGGTGTGGAACTGCACCCCCGCCTGCAATCTCGCCTGTTCGCACTGCTACGCCGCATGCGCGGGCGAGCAGCGCGTGCTCACGACGGACCAGGCCCGCGCCGTGATCGACGATCTCGCCGCCTTCGGCGTCCCCGTCATCCTCTTCTCCGGCGGCGAACCCTTTCTCCGCCCGGACATCCGCACGCTCGCCGCCCACGCGAAGGCCCGTGGCATCCGCGTCACCTTCTCGACGAACGGCACGCTCATCGACGATGCCTGGGCGGACTGGATCCGCGACCTCGGCGTCGCCTACGTCGGCATTTCCATCGACGGCACCGAGGCGATTCACGACGCCTTCCGCCGCCACCCCGGCGCCTACCGTCAGTCCCTTGCAGCCATCCGCCGCCTCCGCGACCGGGGCGTCAAGGTCGGCCTGCGCGTGACGATGACCCGCGACAACGTCGCCTCCCTCCCCGCCATCTTCGACCTCATGCGCCGCGAACGCGTGCCGCGCATCTGCCTCTACCATCTCGTCTACACGGGGCGAGGGAGGGAGATCGCCGCGACGGACCTCGACCACGCCGAGGCCCGTGCCGCGCTCAACACGATCCTCGCCGAAACGCGCACGTGCTTCGAGACCGGCTTCCCCGTGGAGGTCCTCACCGTCGACAACGCCTGCGACGGCATCGCCCTCTACCTCAGGATGAAAGCCGAGAACCATCCCAACGCGGACCAGGCGCTCGAACTTCTGACCCTCAACGGCGGCAACTCGTCTGGCGAGGGCATCGGCTGCATTTCCTGGGACGGTACGGTCTATCCAGACCAGTTCTGGCGCAACCACCCCGTCGGCAACGTCCTGGAGACGCCCTTTTCGCAGATCTGGGGACACCCCGCCCCCGGTTCCCTCCTCGCCGACCTGCGCCGCAAGAAGGCACTCGTCCAGGGCCGTTGCCGCCATTGCCGCTGGCTCGACCTCTGCGGCGGCAACTTCCGTGCGCGCGGCGAAGCCGTGACGGGCGACCTCTGGGGCGAAGACCCGACCTGCTACCTCACCGACGCCGAAACCGTCCCCTGACGACGCCGCTCAGAACGAGGCGGCGAGGCCGGCGGAGACGACGAGGCCGGAGAAGTCGACC
>URIT01000120.1 GCA_900547945.1 uncultured bacterium | reverse complement strand
GCGGCCCGCATCCGCGCGGACGCCGCAGCCGTCCCGGACGGCGCGAGCTTCCCAGACGGCGCCCTCCGCCCGGGCGCCGTCGTCCGGGACGCCTGGTTCCGCGCGGATGTCGGAGCCGTTCCGGTTGCCGCAATCCGCCCGACCGCCCCTATCGTCCGCACCGCCGTTTCCGATTTCACCGCCATGGTCTTTCCCTCCTTGCCGCCGCACAGTCTAGCAGAAGGGGCGGCGGGACGCAATGAGATTTCACCGCGTAATAATCTTGAAGACGCCGAGGTCGCGGTGAAGATGCCGAGACTGCGGGTCCGGCTGGGCAAGGCGGGATGCAATGGTCGGGACGCAATAAGATTTCACCGCGTAATAATCTTATTTGAAACCGTATCTTGCCTGAAACCCGTCGCGCGGCGCGGCGGGTTCGGCAATCGCGGCCCTCCTCGCGGCGTGATGCGTTCGGACGCGATGAATTGCGGCCCTCCCCGGGTCTATCTCGGCAGCCGCAGGCGCGGCGAGAAGCAGAAGAGGACATGCTTTCGGCTCTTGCCCATCACCTGCCTTTCAAGATCTGCATTCCCGTAACTTCCCTGCCCGCCTCTCAAGATCTGCATTCCCGTAACTTCCCTGCCCGCCTCTCAAGATCTGCATTCCCGTAACTTCCATGCCCGCCTTTCAAGATCTACACTTCCGTAACTTCCCTGTCCGCCCGTAACTTCCCTGTCCACCTCTCTAAGATGCGGCAATAAATGAGGTTGATTCTCCTCCGTGCGAAACGCGGGCGGCGGGCGACACGCCCCCCTCACACTCCCATCAAAAAGCATTGGGGGCACCATTGTCACGATTTTTGTTGTTTTCAAAGATTTTTGTGGTTTTTCTTCCGCTTCCACGGGATTTTTGGCATACTGTCCGGCGAACGGCGGAATGGAAACCCTTCGGCCATGCACGACAGGAGCCCTTGACATGAACCTTGCGAACATCACAACGCTCGCGGCGACGCTCGCGGCGCTGGCCGCGACGGCCGACGTCACCATCGAAACCACCACCTTCACCCTCACGGTGGGCGACGACGCCGTCGCCCGGTCGCTCGTCGTGAAGGCCACCGGCGAGGAGACGCTCGACCAGAGGGAACGCATCGCGCTTTTCAGCTCCACGCAGACGCGCCCCTTCAACAACGAGATCAAGCTCGCGCATCCCAACAAGCGCACCACCTACCAGGCGAACCGCCTCCGGCGCGAGGGCGACAGACTGGTCGTGGGCTTCCACCTCGCGCCCTACGAGGCGGTGGTCAAGGTGGTGGAGGCGGACGGCTACGCCGTCTTCGAGCTTGTGGACTTCATCAGCGACACCGTCAACGAGAAGCAGTACGGCGGGCTGGTGATGGACGTGCCGCCGGTCGCGGACTTCCGCGTGGTACAGCTGCCGGTGAAGAACCGCGCCAACTTCGGCGACTGGCTCAACGTCTCCTGGGACGACAAGGCGGCAGTGGCCGTGATCGCCGCCGAGCCTTTCGCGGACATCGACCACGAGGTCCGCCACGGCTTCAGGATCCTCCGCGCCGACCTCGCCCGGGGGCGGCGCCTGCGCGGCGGCAAGGCGGCGATCGTGGCCGACGCCGGCGAGCAGGGCTTCCTCGCGGCGATGGAGCGCTGCGAGCGGGGCCTGGGGCTCCCCAACGGCGTGGCGAGCCGCCGCAGCCCGCTGCTGAACGCCTCGATCTACTGGTCGGGCGCAGTCTACCCCGAGAACGTGGACGACCACATCGCGCTCGCCCGGCGCGGCGGCTTCCGGCTGATGCTCATCTTCTTCCCCGCCTTCCTCGAACCGGGCGGCTACGCGATCCTCGGCGACTACACCTGGAACAAGCACTACCCCAACGGCGAGAAGGACGTGAAGGCGGTGCTCGACAAGATCCGCGCCGCCGGCATCACACCCGGCTTCCACACGCTCCAGACGCACATCGGCATGAGAAGCTCGTACGTGACGCCGGTCGCCGATCCGCGCCTCAACCTCACGCGGCACTTCACGCTGATGAGGGACGTCCCCGAGACGGGCGCCGTGGACGCGCTCTTCGTCTCCGAGAACCCCGTGGACAGCGTGATCGCCGGGGACGCGCAGGGCCGCTGTGCGCGCGTGCTCAAGTTCGGCGGCGAGCTCTTCACCTACGAGGGCTACGCCACCACGCCGCCCTACCGCTTCACCGGCGTGCGGCGCGGCGCCTTCAAGACCCGCACCGCGCCCCACCGGCGCGGCGACATCGGCGGCATCCTCGACATGAGCGAATTCGGCGCCACAAGCTGCTACATCGACCAACGTACCGACCTCCAGGACGAAGTGGCCGAGAAGATCGCGCGCATCTACGACCAGGGCATGGCGTTCTGCTACTTCGACGGCTCCGAGGGCGTGAATCCCCCCTGCGGCGTCTACGTGCCCTATTCGCAGTACCGCGTGTGCGCGAAGTTCAAGAAGCCGCCCATCTTCACCGAAGGCGCCGCGAAGGCGCACTTCGGCTGGCACCTGCAGGCCGGAGCCAACGCCTTCGACGTGTTCTCGCCCGAACTCTTCAAGCGCAAGATCGCCGAATATCCGCTCGCGGAGGCGCCGGTCATGCGCCAGGACTTCACGCGACTCGACTTCGGCTGGTGGAGCTGCGTGCTGCCCGGCAAAGACACCTGGCGCGGGAAGCCCTCGGTCGGCACCCAGGCCGACCAGTGGGAGTACGGCACCTCCAAGGCGGCGGCATGGGACTGCCCGGCGACGATCCAGATCCGCCGCGACTTCTTCCAGAAGCATCCGCGCGCCGACGACCTCCTTGAAGTGATGCGCCGCTGGGAGGACGTCCGCGCCCAGAAGTGGCTCACCCCCGCGTGCCGCGAAAGGCTGCGCGACCCCGCGCGCGAGTTCCACCTGCTGCTCAACGGCCGCGGCGCCTACGAGCTTGTGGAACTCACCCCCGCGCCGGTGGCGGGCGCCGCCGCGCCGGTGAGCGCCTTCGTCTTCGAGCGCGGCGGCGAGACCTACGCCACCTGGTGGCACACCTCGGGCTCCGCCACGCTGAAGCTGCCCGCCGCCGTCACGCTGCTCGCGCGCATCGACGGCGAGGCGGTGCCGACGACCTCCGAGAATGGGCGCGTCGCGCTGCCCGCCGACAACCGCCGCTACCTCAAGACGCGCCTCTCGAAGACCGACCTCGTCGCCGCCTTCGCGGCCGCCGAGGTCGTGCAGGGAATGTGAGGGCGGCGCGGGACGGCAATCCCCGCAACCGCCATCGACGTGCCGAAGGCCCGGCCCCTAGCGCAGGATGACCACGGTCGCCTTGCCCACCACCACATGGCCGGCGCCGTCGAAGAAGGCGGGCAGGTTCGCCTTTGAATAGACGCCGACCGGCATCTTCTGTCCATTGAGGACCAATGCGTTGACGCGGATGCCCACGCCTTCCGCGATTTCGACCTTGCCGCCCTCTTCGACCGTCAACGTCGCGGCGGACGAAAGGTTGTCCCGTCCGTCCAGAGCCAGAAGTCCGCCGTTCTGGACGACGGCCGGTCCCTCCCAGGCGGCCTCCGCCGTGAGGCGCAGACGTCCACCCGCAGCCGTCAGGACGTTCGTCGCACCCGAAGAACGGCCGCGCAGTTCAAGGGACGCCGTGCCCTTCTTCACAAGCGCGGCATCGACCGCGCCGGCGAAGTAGGAGGAGTCCGACAGCCCTTTGTCGTCTTCCTCGAACGTAATTGTCTTTCCGGGCGCACGGAAGTCCCCGTCCGCATGCAGCCATCCCCATCCCGAGGAGATGAGGAAGTCGGAATCCGATTCGACATCGCCTTTGAGGTTCACGGGATTGGTGATCCGAATGCGCGCGGCTTTCATCTCGCCCACAAGCCGGATCTTGTTGGCGATCGGTGCATTATAGGCGCCGAAGCTGAAGAAGGGACCCGTCCCGTCGACGTTCCGCGTCAGCTCGACCATGCCTTCCGCCGCGCCGAAGGCCTGCGGCGCGAATTTCGTATTTCCCAAATACGCGCTCCCGTCTGTGAACAGCGTCCCGCCCGTATAGGAACTGTCCGCCCGGTACTCGATCTGCCCGGAACCGAACTTGCGGTACCGTCCCGCACCGGCGAACGCCGTACCCTGGATCAGGTTGGCGCTGTTCCAGATGCAGACACCGTCCGCCCCGAAGTCGAACGCTTCCGCTGCAAGTTCGACTTCGTTAGTGAACCGGGCGACCACCATGCCCTTGGGCGCGACGCCCGTGGACCAGTTCGTACCTTCCGACCACGCCCCCGCTTCACCGCCAATCCACGTCGTGACCTCGCCGCCGACAAGGAGGATTACCGCACCGGTCACGTTGTCCGGGAGGTCACCCGCCTGGTACGTGCCCCTTTCAAGCGCCTGATCCCCCAGCGTCAGGGCCGGGAGAATGGTCAGCGACGCCACGTCTAGCTTCGCGCCGTCCGCGACGCGCACCGTCGCGGCGGCCGCCGTCAGGTTGTTCCCGTCGAAACGCAGGACGGTCCCTTCTCCCGTCGCGGTCACGGACGGACCCGCCCACCGGGCCGATCCGGTGAACGACACCGTCCCCTTCTCGACGGCCAGCACCGTCTCCGCCGCTTCCGACGTGCCCGTGAAACGGACCTCGCATGCCCCGCTCTTCTTGACGAGACGCGCCTCGACCGTCCCCGTGAAGTCGAGCGTGCGGTTCGCGCCGCCCGCATTCCCCGTAATCGTCACCGTCGACGCGCCCGCCCGGAGGTCGGCGATTTCCACGCGCTGGTTCTCATCCACCCAGGCGACGTCGAGAACGAGGTCCGCATTCGCAGACAGCACGCCCATCAGACGCGCGGCGCGCGCGAAGGCGATGGACGCGCCGCTGCCGACCACGCAGACGTCGTTCGTCAGCGTCACGGCGCCGACCTGGAGCCTTGAGGAGGCCTCGACATACACCTTCCCCGACCCCATCCCGCCCGGACACGGCTCGAAGACGCCGCCGCGCAGACGCCAGTTGCCCGCCAGCGACGGACAGGCGCCATCCTGGAAGAACGCCTTTCCGTTGCCCATGATCACCAGGTCGCCGCTCCCCGTGAAGGAGACGCCACACCGTACACGTCCCTGCGTACTCTGGATCGTGAGGCCCGCCGTCCCCACGTCGAACGTCGCGCCCGTGAAGGTGACATCCTCCTGGATGACGAGCGTATCGCCCGGCTGGGGCTTCTGCGCCGGCGTCCAGCTCGCGGCCGCCGTGAAGTCGTTCGTGGCGCCGCCGTTCCACGTCAGCGTATCGGCTTGCGCCCCCACCAGCCCACCCAGCGTGGCCATCCCCAGCACGATCAACCATTCCAGTCGTCCCATTCTTTTCATATCCATGCGTTTCTCCTGATAAGCATTTTGTGTAAGTTTAACATCACCATCCCCCTTGCTGTCAAATGCAAATTATAGAAAATGCGCCTGGCGCCGCCCCGGGAAGGGGGACGGCGCCAGGCGCATCGATTCAGGAAACGGGAGGGGATACCGCACGAGGTGCAGCTCGATGTCGAGGTTGCGGCAGAGGTCCTTCAGCTCGTCGACGTGGTCGCCGTACATGAGCGCGTAGTGGTGTTCCCAGCCGTTCGTGATGACCTCCTCGCGCAGGGCGTCGCAGCCGGCGTCGAACTTGATCTTGAGCGGCGTGCCGCGCACGAACATGTCCGTATCCAGGCCCTCGCCCGTCGCCACGAGCATGCGGAAGCCGTCGCCGTCGCGCTTCTCACCGAGACGCGCGAGCGTCACGCGGCCGGGCTTGAGCGGGAACTCGCCCGTGCAGCCTTTCACGCCGCCGCCCTCGACCGTCGCCGAGCAGTGGAGCTCGGGCTGGTAGCCGGGCTTGCAGAGTCCGCAGGGGGCCGCGCCGCAGTGCCACGCGACGCCGTAGTCGCCCTCCATCACGATCATGTCGCAGAAGAACGGCAGGTCGTTCGAGAGGATCTGGCCGATGCGCATCATCACGGCGCCGTACACGTCGCCCTCGCAGGCGGTGAGGTAGCCGTGGTTCGTGAGGTGGCCGAGCGTGGAGCAGACGGCGATGCCGTAGAACTCGTTGAGGATGACCTCGGGCCAGCAGCGCATCGCGAAGGTGTCGACGAAGAACTTGTCCTTCATCTTCATCACGGCGGCGATGAGGCGGGCGCTCTTCTCCTTCTGGTCGCCGCGCGGGCCGTCCGTCGGATGCGTCTTCGTGTCCGCGTCGATGATCGCCATCGCCTTGGCGACCTCCTCGGGCGTGAGGTGCTGCGCACACGTGAAGAGTTCGTGCTCGGTGATGATCTTCACTTCGGGGCCGAGGCAGCGGCGCAGCAGCATCTCGCTCACGCAGCTCGTGTAGAAGCCCGGCACGCGGCCGCCGATGAGGCCGACGCGCATCTCGCGGAGGGCCTTCATCGCCTTCGCCGTGTTGACCACCTTCGTGATCTTCTCCGCCGCGTCCGACGTGCCCGGTTCGGCGTGGACGTGGAAGTAGGGGATGTGGAGGCGGTACATGTGGTGCGCGTTCATGTTCGCCGCGCAGAAGCTGTTGTTCTGGAGGCGACCGCCTTTCGGATCGGGTTCCTTCATGCTCCACAGGACGACCGGCACGTTCAGGCGCTGGGCGAACATCGGGGGCACGACGCCGAGCGAGAAGGTCATGAAGTGCGTGATGAGCAGGTCCGGGCGGTCCTTCTCGAACTGCTCCAGCAGCTCGATCGCCTCGCCTTCGAGCGTGAGCATGTGGTCAGGTCCGATCACCTCGACGTCCGGCAGGGACTTGAGAAACTTGAGCGCGTTCTCCCGCGCCGCCTCAAGCGTGTCGTTCGTCCAGTTGACCTTGGAAAGCGGCATATAGCCGATCTTGAACGTCTTCGCCATGTCTGGGTTTCCTTCTTGTTTGTTTTTCCTTTTCCGAAACTACCGGGCGCGCGGACGCGCCGCCTACCCCTCGGTCGGCAGCCCCCAGGCGTCGAGCTTCGCCTGGATCCAGTCGAAGCTCGAACGCACCGTCTCGCGGGAGGGCCCCTTCAGGACGGGGCCGCAGGCCAGGCGGATCTCCTTCGTCGGATCGACCGTGCCGAAGTCCTTGAGCCACCCCTTTCCGTTCGGCCGCGTGGGCATCACGTCCGTCTTCACCGCGATCGGCACGACGGGCACGCCCGCCTTCTCCGCGAGCTTCGTGCCGATCGAACTCCAACCCTTGCGCGCGAAGACCGGCTGGCGCCGCCCCTGCGCGAAGATGAGCACCGACGAGCCCTGCGCAATCCGCTCCCCGCCCACGTTGAAGATCGTCATCAGATCCTCGCGCGGGTTCGTGCGCCCGATCGGGATGAGCCCCATGTGCGCCGCCGCCTTCTCCAGGAAGGGCAGATGCGCGAGCGACGCCTTGACGACGGTGCTGAACGGACCGTACCCGAGCAGCACGAACGGCAGCAGGATCGTCTCCAGCGTGCTCATGTGGTTCGCAAGATAGACGACCGGGCCCTTGTAGTCCCGGCGGTTGTTCCATCCCTCCGCGATGAGCGGCACGCCGTAGCGCTCGGCCTTCCGCGCCGAGCGGAAGCAGAAGTGCGCCCACTTGTCCGTCGTGAGCCGCCCCAGCGCCTCGTAGACCGCGCACAGGGGGAACACGCTGAACGTGCTCCAGCAGAGGCCGAACGTGGTGAGCGCGCCCGGCGCGCGCGGCTTCGGCGCCATCCGCCCGGGCGGCGTCGCGTACGCCCCCGTGCGCAGCAGCTCCCCGCGAAACATCTCCAGCGTCGTCTGTTCCATTCCCGTTCCCCCGCGCGTCTACTGCTGGGCCTCCTGCTGTTCCGCCTCCGCCTCGGCGGCCTGTGCCGCCTCCCGCTGCTGACGTTCTTCGCGGTTTCGGCGCAGTTCCTCCTGGATCTGCTGGAGCTGCTGAAGCTGCTGCTCGCGTTCGGCGGCCGCCTTCTCGCGCTCGGCCGCCGCCTTTTCGCGCTCGGCCTGGGCCTGTTCGGCGGCGGCCGTCCGCCGCGCCTCCGCCTCGGCCTCCTTCTGGGCCCGGCGGGCACGCAGGCTCGCAATCGACCCGCCCGGCGCGGCGGACGCCCCCGGCGGCGCAGATGCGGAGAGCGCGACCGGGCGCAGCAGCCCCGCGCGTGCGAGCCTTCCAACGGGCGGACGCACCGCCGCCCCCGCCACGGTCTTCACCTTGCCGCCGTCCTTTCCGCCGTCCGCCGACCCTTCGCCAAGTCCCAGCGTCGCCTCCACGCCGTCCTTCTCCAGCGTCACCTTCATCGCGCGGGCGTCGGCCGCCTTCACCGTCCACCCGTCGCGCGTCTCGCCCACCTTCAGGTAGTACGTCCCCGACGGCTGCTTCGACGCATCCGTGAACCCGACGGCGATCTTCCCGGACGGCGTCACGTTCAGCGCCGAAACGCGCACCGAGGCGATGATCTTCTGTTCCTCCTGCGCCTTCATCGCCTCCTGGGCCGCCGGATCGACCGCCCCGCCGCCCCCGGCGGCTCCGCCCCGCGAACCGGGCGCGTCGGGGTCGAAATTCGCCGGTTCCGGGCCGAACGGCTTGCGGTCGATGATCGTCCGGTAACGCTCAAACCCGGCGTCCGTGGACGGGCGGTCCTTTTCAGCGGCGTCTGCGTCCTCCGTCACGGCGGACGCGCCCTCCACCGCGTTCGTCGCCGCCCCAAGCAGCCCCGGCAGCAGCACAAGCGCAAGTGCGCAGAATGTCCGATAAAATGCCATGTCGGTAGTTTACCACATTTTCCCGTTGCAGGGGATTGTTCCGGCTGCGTCCCGGTTTCAGGTTCCAGCGTCGCACGGGAGGGTCGCGCTCCTGCGCGACCGGACGGGCGGCCGAGGACGTCCGCCTATGTGTTCAGCGGCCGTGTGACCTCCCGGGTGTTACGCCCCACAGCGCCACGCGCGAGGGCGGCGCGGGTACAGTGCGTGCCGAGCCGTCGTGGACAGAGCCGGTGCGGACAGCCCCCACAGGGCCCGGCTACCGCTTCCGCCAGGCGGCGATGAAGGAACGGAGAAGGGAAATCGACTTGACGCCCCGTGCCGATTCGAGCGAGCCCGAGACGTCGAGGATGTCGGGACCTCTCGCGCACGCCTCCGCGAGGTTCGCGGTGGAGACGCCCCCGGCGAGGATGGCCGTGTACGCGCCCCGGCAGAACGCCGTCTCGCCGTCGCCGTGGCTCGAATCGAAGAGGACGCCGTCCCCCGGCGCACCGCCCGCGAGCGTCCAGACCTCACGCCCCGCCGTCCGCAGCGCGGCGACGTCCTCCGCCGTCGCGCGGCGGTGGAGCTGCGCGATGTCCAGCCCGACCGTCCGCAGGACGGACAGGATCTCCGCCACCGTCTGGTCGACGAAGACGCCGACCAGGCGGGGCGGGGTGGGAACCGCCTCCCGCACCGCCCGCACGATCCGCCGCGCCGCCTCCGGCGTGACGGCGCGCGGCGAGGACGGCGCGAAGATGAAGCCGAGGTAGTCCGCCCCGAGGCGCACGGCCTCGACGGCGAACGCCGCGTCGTTCACGCCGCAGACCTTCAGCTTCACGGCAGCAGGGGCCCCTTCAGCGAACCCTCCGCGCCGAGGCGCTTCACGAGCGCGGAGCCGACGACGAAGCCGTCCGCATGGCGCGAAACGACCTCCGCCTGCGCCCGCGTGGAAATGCCGAACCCGGCGGCGATCGGGATCTTCACCGCCGCGCGGATTGCGTCGAGGCGCGCCGTGAGGTCCGCCGGCAGTTCCGTGCGCACCCCCGTCGTCCCCTTCACCGTGATGACGTAGAGGAACGTGTCGTCCAGCCCCGCCGCGCTCGCCACCACCCGTTCGAGCGGCGTGTTGGGCGCGATGAGCGGCACGACCGTGAGGCCGTGGGGACGCAGCACGTCCAGCAGCTCGTCGCGTTCTTCGAGGGGAAGGTCCACGGAGAGGACGGCGTCGATACCCGCGTCGGCGGCCGCCTGCGCGAATGCCTCCAGCCCCTTCGAGAAGATGAGGTTGTAGTAGGTGAAGACGACAAGCCCCGTTTCAGGATGCCGCGCGCGGATGCGCTTCGCGGCCGCGAGCACACCGTCGAGCGTCACCCCCTGCTTCAGCGCCTCGTAGGCCGCCGAACGGATCACCGCCCCGTCCGCGAACGGATCGGAGAACGGCACGCCGAGTTCGACGATGTCCACGCCGCCCGCGACGAGATCGTCCACCGCCGCCTCGCTTTGCGCGAGGGTCGGATACCCCATTGTCAGGTACGCCACGAAGGCACCACGCCCCTCGGCCTTCGCCCGCGCGAAACACCGCTTGATTCTGTCACTCATTTCAACACTTCCTTTACAAAATTGAATCATTCATCAACTGGATTAAGTCGCCGCTTCAATTGGATTAAGTTGCCGCTTCAATTGGATTAAGTTGCCGCTTCGCGGCTTTAAGTAGTTAAGTAGTTAAGTTTTAAAGTCCTTTGGACAACTTAAAGCCGCGCAGCGGCGACTTAACCACTTAAAGCCGCGCAGCGGCGACTTA
>URIT01000119.1 GCA_900547945.1 uncultured bacterium | reverse complement strand
CCGTCTGCGGGGCGGTTCGCTTTCGGCAGACCGCATCAAGGCCGACTACGACATGGTTGCGAACCGCGATTTCTGCACGTGTGGCACGGTGAAAAATGGAATGGGGACGGTGGAATGAGGCTGCTCCAACGGTACGATGCCCACGCAGTTGAGCGTGGCGGGTATGCGTGCGGTGTCGTGTCGGCGCGGCTACAGCGTGTCGAGAGCGTGCGGGTCGAGAAGAAAATCGACAAGGCCGATATAGGCAATGCCGCTATCGTCGTATGTCCTGGTCTGGAACGGATCGTTTGTTATCACGACCTTCTTGAAGGAATCACCGGTATGCCGAAGCGAGAAGGTCTCCTGTTCGCGCTTTTCGGCGGAGGGGAGGGAATACGCCGATTGGATGTAGATCTTCCTGGGACCTCGATTGACGATGAAGTCTATCTCATACTGTCTCGCTTGATGGATGCCGTTCTTGCGCTCATCGAGAATCACCACGCCGATGTCCACCGGATATCCACGCCGGACGAGTTCGCAGTAGATGACATTTTCCATCAGATGGGTCGGTTCTGTCTGCCGGAAGTTGATCCGGGCATTTCGGAGACCGGGGTCGGTCGCGTAGTACTTGACCGGATAATCGAGATAGTGTCGTCCTTTGACATCGTATCTCGCGGCTTCAAGAACCAGGAATGCGTTCTTGAGGCAGTTGAGGTATTTGACTATGGTGGGGCGCGTCGCCTTCATGCCAACGGACGATTGGATCATGTTTGTGAGCTTGGTCGGGTTGGTGAGCCCGGCGACATTGCTCATCACCATGTTGATTATGGTTTCAAGGAGATCGGCATCCTGGAGCTTGTTGCGTTCCATGATGTCCTTGATGTAGATTGTGCCGTAGAGGCCACGGAGATATCTTTCCTTCTCTTCGGTGTGGGGCATGAGAGCGCATTCAGGAAGCCCTCCGTAGCGCATATATTCCTGGAGTACTGCGAAAGTGTTTGTTTCAGATGCGCGAAAATCGCGGTATTCGGCAAAGGAAAGGGGCATTGTCTGGATGATGCGCCCTCGACCGCGGAATTCCGTGGCGACATCGGAGATGAGAAGCTTGGAGTTGGAACCCGTGACGTACACATCTATGTGCGGAGAGGTGCGCAGACCGCTGAGTACGCCGTAGAACGTGACGTATGCAGACTCACGGTCGTCAGGATGGATGCGCGAAAGATCGATGCCGGGAGGGAGCACCTTTCTGCATCTTTGTATCTCGTCGATGAGAACATAGAATCGGCCTCGTCCCTTGGGCGTTTTTCCGCGAATGTACTTTCCGAGTTCCAACGGATCGGTGAGGTGCACATTCTCTTCCTTTTCAAGGTCGATTTCGATGATATGGCCTTTCTTGACACCCGAAGAGAGAAGATGCTGCTTGAACAGATTGAAGAGCAGAAAGCTCTTCCCGCAGCGCCTTATGCCCGTTACGATTTTTACGAAATCGCTATGCTTAGCCGCTATCAGTTGGTTGAGCAATGCTTCACGTTTGATGGTCATGAACTTGTCTCCTCTTTCATGTTTGTGGATTATGCCAAAAAGATGAAACCGAACGTATTGTGCCATAATCATTGGGCGGATGCAATAGCCCAATTTCAATTTCATGAAAAAATCCAAAAAGATGAAAGTGGAAGGCGCGTTCGTAGAGTCGCTGTGCCGAACGCCATCTGCAAGGAGGCGGCATGAAAGGACTTGGACGGATGAGAACGATGAACCGCAGGCTTTCACGGACGGCGGCGTTCACGCTTGGTTGTTTGGGGATGTTGCTGGGCGGCGCAGTCAACGCCGCGACGGTGACGGCGATGACAGAACCTTTCCGTCTCTCGATCCGTCACGACGGCATCCGCCCATCGACGGGCGATGAAACGCTGACATATTCGGGCCTCTGGGACGGCGGCGATGGGGCGACTGTTGCGATTGCACAGGATGGCGCGGCGATTGCCGAGGGACTGGCGGGCGAGGGTGAATGCGCGTGGAGCGTGGCGCGCAACGGCACGTACACGCTCACGCACACGACCTACACGAATGGCGTGGCGGGCAAGATCGAGACAGCCACGTTCGCCGTGACGGGCCGAGACGTGCCCTTCGGCGCGGGTGACGTGGTGACGACGGGCTACACAGGCGTGTATGACGGCCAGTCGCACGGAATCGGCGTGACGGTGGCGGAGGGGATCGTGGGTGTCGCGAAGAGGTACGCGACCAATCCAAGCGCAGTGTTCACGGAGGAGCTGCCAACAATCAAGGACGTCGGCTCGCTGACGGTGTGGTGCGAGATCTCCGCACCCGGCTACATCACGCAGACCAATTCGGCAACCGTGACCGTCGCGCCGCGCCCCGTCACGCTGACTTCGAAGGGCAATACGAAGGTCTATGACGGCACGCCGCTCACGGCGCACGAGGTGGCGGTTGGCGGCGACGGCTTTGTGGACGGTGAGGGGGCGACGTATGCGTTCACGGGCGAGCAGACCGCCGTGGGCACAAGTGAGAACACCTTCACTTATGCCCTGAATGGGAACACCAAGGCCGACAACTACGCGATCACCACGGTGAACGGCACGTTGACGGTGACGAAGGCCAGCATCGGCGGCGGTGAAGGTGGCGGCGGCGAGCCGGGCGAGGGCGACGTGCCGGACGGCGGGCTCTCGAAGTTCGACGTGACCGCGATGTACGACGGCGAGGGCCATACGGTTGACACGAACGCGCTGGTGGCGGCGTTCGGCGCGGCGATGATTGGGGAGAACACGGTGGAGTACGCGGCGGATGACGGGAGCGCGGGGATCGGCGGGCGCGGGGCACCCGCCCTGCCGTGGGGGGCGGCGCCGGCTTACACCAATGCGGGCGAATACGTGGTGTGGTACCGGGTGACGAACTCGAACTACGAAGATTTCGTACATGCGGCGAAGGTGACGATCGCGAAACGCCCGGTCACGTTGACCTCGGGCACGAAGACCGACTTCGTGTACGACGGCCAGTCACATGCGTTCCCACATTTTATAAAAAGCGGTCACGACTTCGTGGAGGGCGAGGGCATCGTCGCCTCGAACTGGGCGACGGTGACGGCGGTCGCCGAGGGCGAAGTCGAGAACACGTTCGATTACGTCGCGCAGGAAGGGACAGACCTCGCGAACTACGCGGTCACGGTCGTCACGGGCAAGATTGCGGTCGTCGCCGCGCCGATTCCCGTCGGGCCGAGCGGTGCGGTTGCGGCGGTTGGCTACACGAACGTCTATGACGGCGCGGCGCATGGCGTCGCCGTGTCGGCGAACGGCCTCCTCACGGCGCCGATGGTCCAATACCGCGCGGACGAGGCCGACGTCTGGGCGGATGTGTCACCGGCGTTCGGCGATGTCTGCGACACGCAGGTGTGGTATCGGGTTTCGGCTCCGAACTACGCGCCTGTTGTCGGCTCGGTCGGCGTCAGGATCACGCCGCGCCCGGTTTCGCTCACCTCGAAGAGCGATACGAAGGTCTACGACGGGACACCGCTTACGGCGCACGAGGTGGCGGTTGGCGGCGACGGGTTCGTGGACGGTGAGGGGGCGGCGTATGCGTTCACGGGCGAGCAGACCACCGTGGGCACAAGCGAGAACACCTTCACCTACGCACTCAATGGGAAGACATCGGCGGGCAACTACGAAATCACCACGGTGAACGGCACGTTGACGGTGACGAAGGCCAGCATCGGCGGCGGTGAAGGTGGCGGCGGCGAGCCGGGCGAGGGCGACGTGCCGGACGGCGGGCTCTCGAAGTTCGACGTGACCGCGATGTACGACGGCGAGGGCCATACGGTTGACACGAACGCGCTGGTGGCGGCGTTCGGCGCGGCGATGATTGGGGAGAACACGGTGGAGTACGCGGCGGATGACGGGAGCGCGGGGATCGGCGGGCGCGGGGCACCCGCCCTGCCGTGGGGGGCGGCGCCGGTCTACACCAACGCGGGCGAATACGTGGTGTGGTACCGGGTGACGAACCCGAACTACGAGGACTTCGTGCATGCGGCGAAGGTGACAATCGCGAAGCGTCCGGTGACGGTGGCCGTGGCGGGGCATACGGCGACGTATGCATACGACACGACCGAGAAGAGCGTGAGCGGGTATGACGCGGCCACGGAAGACGCCCTTTACGACATCGCGGCGGATACGGTGTTCAGCGGCACGGCGGCGGCATCGCGCACCGACGCCGGAACGACGGCGATGGGGCTGGCATCAGGCGACTTTGCCAACACCAATGCCAACTTCCACGTGACATACGAAGTGGCTGACGGCTGGCTGCGCGTCACGCCGCGCGTGATCGGCGACGATCCCTCGAACTGGGACATCCGCCTTGCGCGCAATCCGATGTACGACGGCACGGAGCAGTCGGCGCCGATCACGCAGGTCGCCTTCGTGAAGCCGGACGGCAACCTCGACGACATCCCCTACGCGCTCTCCGGCAACACGGCGACGGACGCCGGCAACTACGTGGTGCGCATCACCGGCACGGGCAACTACGCGGGCACGGTGGAGAAGGGCTGGGCGATTGCGCCGCGCAGCATCACGCTTGCGAGCGGCCATGCGGAGTGGGTGTATGACGGCGCGGCGCACAGCGAAAGCGGCGTGACGGTGACGGGCGACGGCTTCGCCCCTGGCGAGGGAGCGGCCTATTCCGGCTTCCCGGTCGTCCGGCACGTCGCGGATGCGGCCGAGGCGATGGCAAATACATTCGCCTATGCGTTCAACGCGAACACGAAGGCGCAGAACTACGAGGTGACGACGCGCTTCGGCACGGTGAAGATGACGCCGCGCGCAGTCACGCTCACCGCGCCGACGAAGGAGAAGCCGTACGATGGAACGCCGCTTACGTTCGGGGCGGAGGAAGTCGAAGCGGTCGCGACAGGCGCAACCCTCCCCGGCGGCGGGCAGGGGCTGCCCGCCCTGCCGGAGGGCGAGGCGTTTACGCTGGGTGATTTCGCGCGCATCACGGAGGCGGGGCGCGTGGACGCCACGTTCACGGTGGCGGACGGAACGGCGCGCATGGCCGACTATGCGCTCACCATCGTGCCGGGCACGCTCACGGTGACGAGGAACGCGACGCAGATCACCGTGACGGCCAGGGGCGGCAGCTGGACTTACGACGGGCAACCCCACACGCTTCACGAATACGAGGCGACGAACCTCGGCATTTTGCAGCCCGGCGACGTTCTGGATGTGGCGTTCAGCGACGATTCGGCTGTGACGACGCCCATCGACGGGCCGGGGCGGAACGGGATCGTGGCGAACGTGATAACAGGCGTGAGGGTCATGCGCGGCGAAGCGGACGTCACCTCCAACTACACGCTCGCGCCGTACAACGGCACGCTGATGGTGACGAAGCGGCCTGTTGCCCTGACATCCAGGAGTGCGTCCAAGACCTACGACGGAGAGCCATTGACGGCGCACGAGGTCGATATCGGCGGCGATGGGTTCGTGGGCGAGGACGGCGCGGCGTTCACCTTCACCGGCTCGCAGACGGTGGTCGGCAAGAGCAGGAACACATTTGCCTACGCTCTCAAGGGCGGCACGAATGCCGGCTACTACGACATCACGAAGATGGAGGGCGAGCTGGAGGTGACGGCGGCGGACATCTCTGTCGGCGACGATTCCGACTGGCAGATCGTGATGGGGCCGTCGCTTACCTACACCGGCCTTGAGCAGATCCAGACACTCTCCTCGGTGACGTACAAGGGTCTGCCGCTCGACTATGCTGTCGTCGGCAATGCGCAGACGGACGCGGGCAACTACACGATGACGCTCACGGGGCAGGGCAATTTCACGGGCATGCGCGATGTTGCGTGGGCGATAGCGCCCAAGGCGCTGTCGCTTGCGGCGGGAAGCGGAAGCCGCGTGTACGACGGCACGGCGTTCACGGTCGGGATGGTGGCGGCCGTCGGCTTCGCCCCTGGAGAGGGCGCGGAATACGAATGTACCGGCTCGCAGGCAGACGTCGGCAGCTCGCAGAACAACGTCGCGACGATAAATTGGAACGCGAACACCAAAGGAAGCAACTACGCGGTGACGAAGCTTCCCGGCACGCTCACCGTCACGCCGCGCCCCGTCACGCTCACGGCGGCGAACATCTCGAAGCCATACGACGGCACGCCTCTTGCGCTGACTGCGGCCGACATCGCCGTGAACGGAATGGTCGCCGGCGAATCGTTCGTGTTCGGCGATTTTGCATCGAGGACGGAGGCGGGGCAGACGCCGGCGACGTTCAGCTACGCGGCGGGTCCGGGGACGAAGCTCGGCAACTATGCCGTGACGGTGACGCCGGGCGCGACGATTACGATCACTAAGAGCGCGACGGCAATCTCGGTCACGGCGGCGAGCGGGTCGTGGGCATATGACGGCGAACCGCACTCCAACCGCACGTGGACGGCCGCAAACCTCGACACGCTCCAGGCAGGCGACGCGCTGGAGGTGACGTTCGACGATGCGAGCGTCGTGACGACGCCGCAGGACGGACCGGGGCGGAACGGCGTGGTGGCGAACGCAATCGCAAACGTGCGGGTGATCCGCAGCGGAATGGAGGACGTGACCGCGAACTACACGGTCGAGTGGTTCCCGGGAACGCTTACGGTTACGAAGCGCCCGGTGACAGTGGATGTCAAGGGCAGGACGGAGACGTTCACATACGACGGCAATGAGAAGAGCGTCGAGGGGTATGAGGTCGCGACGGAGGACGAGTTGTACGACATCTCGGCGGATACCGTATTCAGCGGCACGGCGGCGTCATCGCGCACCGACGCCGGAACGACGGCGATGGGGCTTGTCGCTACGGACTTCACGAACAACAACGACTGCTTTGAGGTGACGTATGCCGTGACGGACGGCTGGGTGAAGATCGAGCCGCTCGACATCGCGGCGGCGGGCGACGACTTCGCCATCGCGCTCGGCGTGAATCCGAAGTACAACGGCACGGTGCAGTCGATTCCCGTGGAGAGCGCCGTCTGCAGGGGGCTGCCCGTCACCTTCACCCGCACCGGCGAGAACGCCACCCATGCGGGAACCTACACGCTCACGGTGAAGGCGAACGGTAACTTCACGGGCGAGCGTTCGACGACGTGGCGGATGCTGAGGCGCCAGGTGACGTTGACGAGCGGCAGCGCCACGAAGCCCTACGACGGCTCGCCCGTCCGCTGCGGCGACGTCCACATCGCCGGCGACGGATTCATCGGCCTTGAGGGGGCGACATTCGACGTGAGGGGATCGCAGACCGTGGCCGGCAGCAGCAAGAATGCCTTCTCCTACACGCTCAAGGCGGGCACGCTTTCAGGAGACTACGACATCGTGAAGGTCGAGGGCGACCTGACCGTGACCAAGGCGACGTACCCCGGGCAGGAGCCTGGCGGCGCGGGGATCGCGTGGGGCGTCGCGCCCGGCGCGGCGACGTGGATGTACGACGGGCGGCCGCACGGCGTGGCGCTGACGGGCGTGACGGCGCGCCTCGCCGGGCACGAGGCGACGGACGCGGGCGACTACGTGGCCACGGTGGTGCTTGACTACGACGCTGCGAACTACGAGCCGCCGGCCGCGCCCGCGCCGCTCGCGTGGTCGATCGCGCGGCGTCCGCTCACGCTGATGGCGGCCTCGAAGGAGAAGCCCTACGACGGCTTCCCGCTCTCGGTGCGTCCGGGCGACATCACGGCGAGCGGGAGCGGCTATGCGGACGGCGAGTGCCTCGACTACTTCGGCTTCGCCTCGATCACCGACGTGGGCGAGACGGCGGCGACGTTCTCCTACCGCGACAGCGCGACGGCGAAGGTCGCGAACTACGACGTGACGGTCGCGGGCGGGCAGACGCTGAAGGTGACGGTCGGCGGCGACCAGATCTCCGTCACGGCCGACTCGGCGACGTGGGCCTACGACGGCGAAGAGCACCGCGCCGCGACGTGGCGCGTCGGGAACGGCGACAAGCTGCTCGCCGGGCACGAGCTGCGCGTCGCGGTCGACCCGGCGAGCGTTGTCCGCACCCCGGCGGACGGGCCGGACGGCGACGGCGTCGTCTCGAACCGGTTTGCGTCCGTGCGGATCGTCGAGGCGGCGACGGGCGCCGACCGCACGCGCAACTACAACCTCGTGCTGAAGGAGGGCGTCCTCAGGATGACGAACGCCTGCATCCGCGCGGAGCAGGTCTTCGGGGCGGACGACGTCGCGAAGGTCTACGACGGCGTCGCGACGCAGGTTGTGGTGACGGCGGAACTGCTGCAGACCGCGCGGGTGAGGTATTTTGCGGACGGCGCGGCCGCGACAAGCGCGGCCCTCCCGGAGGATGTCGTGTGGAGCGGCGGGCCGCTGCGCTTCACGCACGCCACGAACGCGACGGTGCGGTTCACGGTGGAGGCCGACTACTACAACGCCTATACGGGCAGGGTGGACGTGGCGATCGCGAAGAGGGCGGTCACGCTCACGACGCCGACGAAGGCGAAGACCTACGACGGCGCGCCGCTCACCTTCGGCGCGGACGAGGTTGAATTGGTCGCGACAAGCGCGACCCTCCCGGAGGGACGTGGGGATGGTGCGGTCGCGACAAGCGCGACCCTCCCGGAGGGCGAATCCTTTGTGTTCTCGGATTTCGCGGCGATTACGGATGCAGGGCGCGTCCCGGCGCGCTGCGCCTATGTGGCGGGGACGGGGACGCGGCTCTCGGACTACGCCGTGACCGAGGACTGGGGGACGCTGACCGTGCTGGCGAGCGCGGACGAGATCACGGTGACGGCGGACTCGGCGACGTGGGCCTACGACGGCACGGCGCACCGTCTGCCGTCCTACACGGCGGAGAACGCCGACAAGCTGCGGCCCGGCGACGCGCTGGACGTCGCGTTTGCGCCGGAGAGCGTCGTCCTCACGCCGGAGGACGGCCCGGACGGCGACGGCGTGGTGTCGAACGCGATCGCGTCCGTGCGCGTCCTGCGCCACGGCACGGAGGACGTGACGCGGAACTACTCGCTCGCGTGGTACTCCGGCGTCCTGCGCGTCACGAAGGCGCGGATGACGTTCGACGGCGAGGGCTCGGCCGATCCGTCCGAATTCTCGACGGCGGCGACCTACGACGGCGCGGGGCACACGGTGGCGGTCGTGCCGCCGAGACTGCTGACGGCGCCCGTCACGGTGCGGTATTACGGTGCGGTCGCGACAAGCGCGACCCTCCCGGCGCGGGGGGGCGGTGCGGTCGCGACAAGCGCGACCCTCCCGGCGCGGGGGGACGGTGCGGTCGCGACAAGCGCGACCCTCCTGGAGGAGGCCGCGTGGAGCGTCGAGGCGCCGGTGTTCACGAACGCGGGCGTCCACACGGTCTTCTACGCGCTTGACGCGCGCCACTACGAGACGTACTTCGGGACGGCGACCGTCACGATCGCGCCGCGTCCGGTGACGCTCGTCTCGGACGGGGCGGAGAAGGTCTACGACGGCACGCCGCTCCGCTGCGACGCGGTGCGCGTGAAGGACGGCTCGCCCGGCTTCGTGGACGGCGAGGGCTTCGCGGCGACGTGTTCGGGCGCGCTCACGGACGTGGGGGCGATGGAGAACCTCTTCGACTACGCGCTGACGGGCGGGGCGCTTGCGGGGAACTACACGATTACGAAGGAGTACGGCTGGCTGCGCGTCACGCCCGCGACGCTCGACCCCGGCGCGGTGTTCGGCGGCGGCGAGACGGACGCGGACGGCGGCCCGCTCTGCGCCCGCGTCTACAACGGCGCGCCCCAGCCGTTCGCGCCCGCGCCGGACTTCGGCGAGCCGTACCGCCTTTTCTACGCGCTCGTCCCGGGCGACGAGAGCGCCTATTCCGAGACGGCCCCGACGCGGACGCACGTCGCCGAGGGCGACCTCGCGGTCTACTTCAAGCTCCTGTCGCCCAACTACGCCCCCTACTACGGGAAGGGCACGCTGCGCATCGTGCCGAAGGCGCTGACAGAGGAGATGTGCGTCGCGGACGAGGACGCGGCGTGGTTCTTCGACGGGACGGAGAAGAGGCCCGCCGTGACGGTCGTGGACGGCGAGCCGAACATCGCGACGGCGGACGACTACACGCTCGCCTATTCGGGGCGGACGGGCGCGGGGCTCTTCCCCGTGACCGTCACGGGCACGAACGACTACTGCGGCGTCGTCACGAAGGAGTTCGCGATCCTGAAGCGTCCCGTCGCGCCGCCGGTGATTCCGTCGCGGGCGTACAGCGGCCGCCTCCAGAAGCCGACGATCGCGGCGGACGCGCGCTGGACGGTCGCCGCCAATCCCGGCGGGACGGACGCGGGCCTCTACACGAACGTCGTCCTGCGGCTCGCGAACACGGCGGACTACAAGTGGAAGGGCCTCGGCGGGGACGAGTCGGACTGGACGGGCGTCTTCGAGATCCGCAAGGGCGCGAACGGCTGGTCGACCTATCCGGGCATCCGCAGTTGGACGAACGGCGTCGAGGCCGCGAACGAGCCGACGGGCCGCGCGCGCTTCGGGACGCTCGCGGTCGCCTACCGCCGGCGCGGCGCGCCCGTCGCGTCCGAGACGGCGGAGCGG
>URIT01000118.1 GCA_900547945.1 uncultured bacterium | reverse complement strand
GCGGGCGCACCCTCAATTCGACTGGTGGGCTGCGCAACCCACTAACCCATTACGTTGAAGTCGCCGCGATCAGTCTTTAAGTCGCCGCTTCGCGGATTGTGGTTAAATCGGCCTTCGGCCTTTTAAATTGTGCTTCGTGCAGCATGGGAGGGCCGCGCTCCTGCGCGGCCGAAAGGGGTGCAAACGGACGCGCAGGAGCGCGTCCCTAACTACTTAGCCATTTAAAGCCGCGCAGCGGCGACTTAACTACTTAAAGGCCGGAGGCCGACTTAACTCTCGCCTCGACGGCGGTGACGACGAGGCCGGCGAGGGCGAAACCGAAGATGGCGGTCGTGTGCGCGACGGTGCCGTTGACGCGGGCCTTGCGGGCGCTCCAGCGGTCGGCGTCGGGGGTGGCGGCTGTTGGATCGGCGGAGCCCAGGTTCTCGCGGTGTTCGGGACTCCACACGCAGGTGAAGGAACGGGAGGGGAGTCCGCCCGTCTTCTTGAACTTCTGCCGGAGTGCGCGGGCGAGCCCGTCCCCGACCACCTTGCGGAACGGGCTCGCGCGAATCTGGAAGGGATCCATCTTCAGCGCGGCGCCCATCGAGGAGAAGAGCGTGACGGAGGGGAGCGAGAGCGCGTGGCGGATGAGCGCCGCCTTTTCGGAAAGGGAGTCGATGGCATCGACGACGTAGCCGTAGGCGGCAAGGTCGAAGGAGGGGGCCGTCTCGGCGGAGTAGACCTCCGCGCGCACGTCCAGGTCGACGCCGGGATTGATCTCGCGCAACCGACGGGCCAGGACCTCGACCTTGACCGCGCCGACCGTCGCCGTGGTGGCCATGAGCTGGCGATTCACGTTCGTCGCGCACACGCGGTCGGAATCGACGAGCAGGAGATGGCCGACGCCTGAGCGGACGAGCGATTCGGCGCACCAGCTGCCGACGCCGCCGAGGCCGAAGAGGGCGACGCGCGTCGCACGGAGGGCGTCGAGGGTCGCCGTGCCGAGCATGCGTTCGAGACGGCTGAAGATTGCAGGTTGGGACATAGCCGTGAGTATACCACATTTTCCCTGTCTTCCCGCTTGATACCCCATACCCCTATATGGTATAATGCGCGGCGTCGATTCAAAGAGAAGGAAGGGCAAACGATGAAAGACTGCTATGATCAGAGACTGGTGACGATTCGGCTCAACCGCGTGATGGGCCAGATCGCCGCGATCAAGCGCATGGTCGAGGACGACGAGGTGAAGTGCGAGGACATCATGATCCAGATCAACGCGGCGGATTCCGCACTGCACCGCATCGGGCTTCTGATCCTCGAAGGGCATCTTGGGCACTGCGTGCGCAAGGGCATCGAGGAGGGGCACGCGGAGGAGGCCATCGAGAACTTCACGGATTCGCTCGAGCAATACGTGGGAATCAAGTGAGATTAAGTAGTTAAGTGGTTAAGCATAGGCAGGCGAGTAGTTCAATCAAGGAGAAGAGGTTATGAGCTGTTGCTGCAGGGGCGAGAAGGCGCGCCGGACTGAAGAAGGGGACGAGGGTGGCTGGGCGCGTCTGGACGCGCGTCTTGAAGGGCTCTGCGAGGCGGCGGAGTCGTGGTGGGTGGTCGCGGCGAGCGGACTCTGCGTGCTGGCGGGCTTCGTCCTGCACGTGAAGGGCGGGCATGTTGGCTGCGAGGGCGGCTCGCCGTGGTGGGATCCTGCGCTCGTGTCCGTGCTGCTGTGCGGCCTGCCGATGGCGTACCGGGCGCTCAAGGCCCTGTTCGTACGGCGCAGGATCACGTCCGGGCTTCTCATCACGATGGCGATGGCCGCCGCGATCGCGATCGGCGAGCTGTTCGCGGCGGGCGAGGTGGCGTTCATCATGGCGATCGGCGAGAAGTTGGAGGACTTCACCGTGGGCCGTGCCGCGAAGGGCGTGAAGGGGCTGGTCCGCCTGAAGGAGGCGGTGAAGAAGGACGTCGCGGTGGGGGACATCGTGGTCGTGGCGCCGGGCGAGGCGTTCCCGTGCGACGGCGTGGTGACGGGCGGCGAGACGACGGTGGACCAGTCCATCGTCACGGGCGAGTCCGTGCCCGTCAGGAAGGTCGCGGGCGATCCCGTCTACACGGGGACGCTGAACCGCTACGGACGGGTCGAGATCCGCGCGACCGCCGTCGGGGCGGACACGAGCCTGGAGAAGATCATCCGCCTCGTCAACGAGGCGAACAGCCATAAGGCGCCGATGCAGCGCCTGGCGGACCGCTGGGCGTCGATCCTCGTGCCCGCCGCCCTCTGCGTCGCCCTCGCCACGCTCGTCGTCTGCCACTTCGCGCTCGGCATCGGGCTGCGCGCGAGCCTGACCCGCGCGGTGACGGTGCTCGTGACGTTCTGCCCGTGCGCGCTCGCGCTCGCCACGCCGACCTCGGTGATGGCCGCGATCGGCCAGGCGACGAAGCGCGGCGTGCTCGTCAAGACGGGCGAGGCGCTGGAGCGGATGGGCGCGGTCGATACCGTGACCTTCGACAAGACCGGCACGCTCACGAAGGGCACGTGGGCGAACGCGCTCGCCCGCGATGCGGACGGACGCATCCTCGCGGGGGCGAACATGGACGTGGCGGACGAGCTGCGCGAGACGGCGCCGGAGACGGTGCGGCGCCTCCGCGCGCTCGGCGTGCGGTCGTACCTCCTGACGGGCGACCACCGGGAGATCGCGGAGACGTTCGCCGCCGCCTGCGGCATCGCGGACGTCCAGGCCGACCTCCTGCCCGAGGAGAAGGTGAACGCCGTCAAGGCGCTGACGGCCGAGGGGCGGCACGTCGCGATGGTCGGGGACGGCGTGAACGACGCCGCCGCGATGAAGTACGCCGACGTGGGCATCGCCATGGCGGGCGCGGGCACGGACGTCGCGGCGGAGGCGAGCGACATCGCCATCATGAACGACGACATCGCCTCCGTCGCCTACCTGAAGCGGCTCGCGACGGCCTGCCTGAACACGATCCGCTTCAACATCACGCTCTCGATGACCATCAATTTCGTCGCGGTGCTGCTGGGCGTCCTGGGCATCATGACACCGGTCGTCGGCGCGCTCGTCCACAACGGCGGCTCGCTGCTCGTCGTCCTGAACGCGGCGCTCCTCTACGACCGCACCTTCCGCTAGGTCCCGACCGCAGGAAGGACGCGGCAAGACCGGCGTGTCGGCGGAGACTCACCCTCCGGGAGGACATGCTGACATGCTAACCTTTTGGAAGCCGGCTTTGGTATAATACGGACCGTCAACATGGAACAGGAGGCAAGAGCCATGAAAAGAAAGATTGTCGAGATCGACGCGGCGAAGTGCAACGGGTGCGGACTGTGCGCGAACGCCTGCCACGAGGGCGCAATCGCCATCGTGGACGGCAAAGCGCGGCTCGTCAAGGACGACTACTGCGACGGCATGGGCGACTGCCTCCCGGAATGCCCGACGGGCGCGATAAGGATTGTCGAGCGCGAGGCGGCGGCGTATGACGAAAAGGCCGTTCGGGAGCGGACGATGGCGAAGATGCAGTCAGAGATGACATCCGGCGGAATGTCGCTCGTGGGTAAGACGCCTCCGCCCGGCGGATGCCCCGGCAAGGCGATGTGCCAGTTCAACCGTGCCACATCGTCATCGGGAGGGCGGCTGTCCCCAGCCGCCGAGACGGCGCGTGAGGATACGCGCCCTCCTAGCCAGCTCGCCCAGTGGCCGTGCCAGATACGGCTCGTCCCGGCGACCGCGCCGTTCTTCAAGGATGCGAAGCTGCTCATCGCCGCCGACTGCACGGCCTACGCATACGCCGCGTTCCACCGCGACTTCATGCGCGGCAAGGTGACGATTGTCGGATGCCCCAAGCTTGACCCTGTGGACTATTCGGAGAAGCTGACGGAAATCATCCGCGAGAACGACATCACGTCCGTGACTATCGTCCGCATGGAGGTTCCGTGCTGCGGAGGTCTGGAACAGGCGGCGAAGAAGGCGTTGCAGGCTTCTGGCAAGTTCATTCCGTGGCAGGTCGTGACAATCTCGCTCGACGGACGGATCATCGATTCGTGAAGGAGACGCCATGAACGAACGCAAGGGAGCGCTTTTCTCGATAGCGGCGGAGAATGCGCCGGTCGACGGCTGCACGGTCTCGAAGGCCGTTGCCGAAGTCGCTGGGCGGCGAATCTCCCATTTCGCCCTCGCGGCAGGAACGGACATCAGTCCCGAAACATACGACTACCATAAACTGTGGATAGTCATGGACGGCGAGGGAGAGGTTTTAGGCGAAAAGAACACGAAGGTCGCAAAGGGAGATGCTTTCGTCACGCCTGTCGGCCAGCCGGTGGGCGTCAAGACCGAGGCGGGCATCGTCTATACGGAAATCGAAACAGGAAAGGAACACAAAATGAAGGTGAATCCGGGCGAGGCATTCGCTCTCAAGGATGTTCTTCCCTACGCGGAGGGGCGCATCGTCAACAAGGACATCATCAATGAGCCGAAGTTGAAGTTCGTATTGATGAGCTTCGCCGCCGGCACGGGTTTGAGCGAACACGCCGCACCGGGCGAGGCGCTGATCTTCGCGCTCGACGGGGAGGGCGTAATCGGCTATGAGGGCAAGGAACACACCATCAAGGCGGGGGAGAACTTCGCGTTCGCCAAGAACGGCGCACATTGGGTCCGCGCCGAAAAGCCGTTCAAGATGGCTTTGCTGCTGACATTGGATTGACAAGCGAAAGGAGGATCAAGATGAGGGCGTATGTTGACCATGAACTGTGCATAGGCTGCGGCCTTTGCACCAGCATCGCGCCTGACGTGTTCGCAATGAACGCGGACGGCAAGGCGGAGGCCGTCTCGGACACGACCGATGCAAACGGCGAGTCGGTAAAGCAGGCTATCGAGGGATGCCCCGTGGCCGCAATAAGGGAAACGGAATAACGCGCAGAATTTCATCACTTCAAACAGGAGAATTTGAAAATGAACGAACAGAAGATGTTTTGCTGGCAATGCCAGGAGACTGCAGGAAACAAGGGCTGCACGGTATGCGGAGTGTGCGGCAAGACGGCTGACGTCGCTGCGTTGCAGGATGAACTGGTCTATGAGACGAAGCGTCTCTCGCAAGTCACGACAGCGTTGCGTAAGGATGGCAAGCCGGTCGACAAGGATATCAACCACCTCGTGACGGTCAATCTCTTCATCACCATCACGAACGCGAATTTCGACGCCGATGCAATCAAGGCCGCGATAGCCAAGACGAAGACCATGCGGGGCAAATTAGCCACAAAGGACACAAAGAGCACAAAGGATATGGTCGGCGTTCTCGCGACCACCGACGAGGATATCCGCTCTTTGCGCGAGTTGATTACCTACGGTCTTAAGGGGCTTGCCGCCTACTCAAAACACGCGAATGCGCTCATGCAGGATGACGAGGATGTCGATGCGTTCATCCAACGCGCGTTGGCGGCGACGCTTGACGATTCGCTTTCGGTAAGCGATCTCATCGCTCTTGCCCTTGAAACCGGCAAGTTCGGCGTCGCGGGCATGGCGCTCCTCGACAAGGCAAACACATCCGCCTACGGCAACCCAGAGATCACGGAGGTCGATATCGGCGTTCGCGCGAATCCCGGCATTTTGATTTCAGGCCACGATCTGCGAGACCTTGAGATGCTGCTTGAGCAGACGGCTGGGGCGGGCATCGATGTCTATACACATTCTGAGATGCTTCCGTCCCACTACTATCCGGCCTTCAAGAAGTATCCGCACTTCGCAGGCAACTACGGGAACGCGTGGTGGAAGCAGAAGGAGGAGTTCGAGAAGTTCAACGGCCCGATCCTGATGACGACGAACTGCGTCGTGCCGCCTGCCGCATCCTACAAGGACAGGCTTTGGACGACCGGCGCGGCGGGATTCCCAGGATGCCGCCATATCGACGGAGAATACGGCGAGCAAAAGGACTTCTCCGCGCTCATCGAGCAGGCGAAGAAATGTCCGCCGCCGACGGGAATCGAATCCGGCAAGATCGTGGGCGGGTTCGCGCACGAACAGGTGTTCGCGCTTGCCGGGAAAGTCGTCGAGGCCGTGAAGTCGGGTGCGATCAGGAAGTTCGTGGTGATGGCGGGCTGCGATGGACGCCACAAGTCCCGCGACTACTATGCCGAGTTCGCCAAGGCATTGCCGAAGGATGTGGTGATTCTCACGGCGGGATGCGCAAAGTACAAGTACAACAAGCTGGATCTGGGCGACATCGGCGGCATTCCGCGCGTCCTCGATGCCGGACAGTGCAACGACTCGTATTCGCTAGCGCTCATCGCACTGAGGCTCAAGGAGGTTTTCGGCCTTGACGACATCAACAAGCTGCCGCTCGCCTTCAACATCGCATGGTACGAGCAGAAGGCCGTCATCGTCCTGCTGGCGCTCCTTTACCTTGGCGTGAAGAACATCCATCTTGGCCCTACCCTCCCGGCGTTCCTCTCTTCGAACGTCGCCAAGGTGCTCGTCGAGAACTTCGGCATCGCCGGCATCGGATCGGTGGACGACGACATGAAACTCCTCGTTGGCTGAAAGGAGCTGAAATGACGACACATGAAAGACAGGAATACGCCGCGCAGCTGAAGCGCGAGATGAACTGCTGCCAGGCGGTCGTGCGAGCCTTCGCCGATACGCTGGACATGCCGGTGGACAAACTCATGCAGCTTTCCGCTGGATTCGGCTCCGGCATGGGGACGATGGAGGGAACCTGCGGTGCGCTTGCTGGGGCGATCGTGGTCGCGGGACTCCGTACTGGCGGGAATGGCACTATGTCGTTGTCGCGCAAGATACTGCCGCGCTTTAAGGAACTCTGCGGCGCGACGATCTGCCGCGACCTCAAGGGCATCGGAACAGGCAAGATCCTGTGCAGTTGCGAGAACTGCGTCCGCAACGCTGTCCTCGCGGCGGAAGAGGCGTTGGAGACAAAATAACAAGGAGCATTGCACTATGAAGAAGATTGCGTTTTTCGACACCAAGCCGTACGACAAGGAGTCGTTCGAGCGGCAAAACAACGGACGGTACGACATCCGCTACTTCGAGACGCGGCTGACCGCTGCGGCGTTGCCGCTCGCCGACGGATGCGACGCGGCGTGTGCGTTCGTGAATGCCGAAATCGACCGTGCCGTGGTCGAAGGGCTTGTGAAGCGCGGCATCAAGGTTCTCGCCATGCGGTGCGCGGGCTACAACAACGTCGATTTCAAGGCGGCATACGAGGCCGGGCTTACGGTCGTGCGCGTTCCCGCCTATTCCCCATACGCCGTCGCGGAACACGCCGCTGCGCTCTTGATGACGCTGACGCGCCACATCCACAAGGCGGCGGCGCGAACGCGCGACTTCAACTTCTCGCTTGTCGGGTTGACGGGATTCGACCTTTACGGCAAGACGGCGGGCATTGTCGGAACGGGCAAGATTGGACGTATCTTCGCCGACATCTGCAAGGGCTTCGGGATGAAGGTTCTCGCCTACGACGCCTTCCCGAATCCGGCGACGGGACTTGAATATCTCACGCTCGACAGGCTTCTCGCGGAATCGGATGTCGTGTCGCTGCATTGTCCCCTTCTCCCCGACACGAAGCACCTCATCAACGCCGACACGCTCGCCAGGGCAAAGCGCGGCTTCACGCTCATCAACACCTCGCGCGGCGGACTTGTTGATTCGGAGGCGTTGTTGGCGGCGCTGCGCGACGGCACGGTCGGGGCGGCCGGACTGGACGTGTACGAAGAGGAAAGCGAATGGTTCTACGAAGATCGTTCGGACGTGACGCGGCAGAACAAGACGCTGTCGCTCCTCGTGTCGCTTCCAAACGTGATCGTCACCTCGCATCAGGCGTTCCTGACGCATGAGGCGCTTGCCAACATCGCTACGACCACGCTCAAGAACCTTGACGCCTATTTCGCGGGCGCACCGCTTGAAAACGAGATCTGCTATCGCTGCCTCGGTTCAGGCGGAGCGAAAAAGGCCGACTGCCCACAGCGCGCCAATGGCCGTTGCCATAGTGTCACCTGACCGTCATCAGGCGTCTATGGGGTCTGACCCCATTGCAGGAAATTGTTGGTAACTACCTATTCCGAAGAAAGGACTTGATGGCGATTCTCTTCTCGCGGTTGATTGCGTTCGTCGAATGCTGCGTAGCCGTTCCGGCCAATCGGATCGGCTCGAAGACGATGACGCTGGAGCAGGGGATCCACTACCTCTCTCGCGAGGAGAAGGTGCGCCACATCACGGGCAGACCGTGAAAAGTCGTCAAGCGGCTGATTTTTCCAGAAAAAGAAGCGCAAACCTGAACGCACGAAACCGAGCGGCAGCTCCCCGGACCCGGAGCGGCGCCTGTTTCAGGGAAGTGGATGAATCATTCCAGAAAGGGACGAGCCCATTTCAAGCCCGATTCCGGCTCTTGTGATGGTGATGCGGCAAGATGCCATGCGATGGGGAACGTGTGCCGGATGACGTACGGCTTCGAGTTGCCATCGGGATGGACAGGCTACCCGAAGCCGTTCCTACGAGTTCTTTCTTCACCACTTCACGGGCTCGTTGAGAATCGAGCCGTCGGACGGATTGACGCTGCCAGGTTTCGCGGCCTTGTACTGAACGCAGAGCATCACGAGTGGCTGGTCTCCCTATTGCAGTCGAACGGGACGGTTATAAATTCTATTTCTACTCGAATGAACATCAGCCGATTCATGTTCACGATAAAATCGGATCTGGTCGGGCAGAATTCGATGTTTCTGACGGCGTTGAGCTTGTCGAATCAAAAGGCATGAAAAGTCCAAGAGCTTCGTCGCGAACAGGAAGTCGGCGAAGAAGCGGTCGGTGTGATCAGGAGGAAATGGCATGAACACTTTGGATTGCCGGCGCCTCCAACCGGTTGACGCGACGCGCGGGCGGTGGAAATGTGGTATACTCGCGCCAAGCCGTCTGGGTGTTGGTTCCCGGGCTGGCCGGATCGTGAAAGGACGTGAATGTGAAAAAAGTCAGTGTGCTTGCGGGCATTGTGGCGCTCGCGGGCGGCGTGTGGGCGCAGGCGCCCGAGGCCGCGAAGTGGGATCCGGCGATGGCCGTCGAGAAGGCCGTCGTCACGAACGGCGTCAAGTGGATTGACGGGCGCTACTTGCCCATCGAGGGGCGCGCGTTCAACGACGTGGAGCACTACTATGACCGCCTGCCCGCCGGCGTGACGACGAACGTGAACGGCGGCGTGCGCGGCATGAAGCACCACACGTCGGGGATGCTCTTCCGCTTCGTCACCGACTCGAAGCGCCTCCACATCAAATGGACGCCCTACGCGCGCGGCCTGTCGATGGACCACATGCCCGCGACGGGCGTCTCGGGTCTCGACATCTACCGCTGGGACGCGGCGCGGGCGCGCTGGCTCTACGTGAAGACGGGGCGCATCACGAACCCGGACGGCGCGGCGTGCGACCTCGCCTGGACGCCGGGCACGCCCTGCATCGTCAACCTGCCGCTCTACAACGGCATCCGCTCGTTCGCGCTCGGCATCGACCCGGCGGCGACGGTCGGGCCGTTCCCGCACACGCGCGGCGTCGAAAAGCCCGTCGTCTTCTACGGCACGTCGATCACGCACGGCGGCTGCGCCTCGCGCCCGGGCCTCGGCTTCGTGAACATCGTCGGGCGCGACCTCGACGTGCCCGTCGTGGGGCTCGGCTTCTCGGGCTCCGGCGTCATGGAACTTGAGATGAGCGAACACCTCGCGCGCATCGACGCGAGCTGCTACGTCCTCGACTGCCTCTGGAACATGGGCATGAAGCGCGGCCACGACGTCCCCGGCCGCAACGTGGACGAAAACTACGAGCCGTTCATCCGCAACCTGCGCGCGAAGCGCCCGGGCGTCCCGATCGTGATGGCCGAGCAGTGCGACGTGTTCATGGGCGCGCCGAACGCGAAGGACCGCTACATCCGCGCGCTCTACGAAAAGCTCGTCGCGGAAGGCTGGACGAACCTCGTCTACCTGCCCAAGGACAAGATGTTCACGGGCGACGGCGAGGGGACGGTCGACGGCTGCCATCCGAACGACCTCGGCATGCGTTCGCTCGCGGACGCCTTCGGCGCGGCCGTGAAGGCGGCGCTGGGAGGGGCCTTGCGTCCGGCGGCCCCGCCCCGCCCTGAGGCGGCGGGCCGGGGCCTGGTTCGCTGAAAGATGTTGATCTCCGTCCTTGTTCGCTCGTGCAACGACGAGACCCAGATCGCCGGGTCTCTTGCGGCCATTTTCTCCCAGCGGACAGAAGACGGGGTGGAGGTGATCGTCTGCGACGACGGCTCGACGGACGGCACGCGCGGCATCCTCGCGGGCCTCGGCGGGCGGATCCGCCTGCTGCCGCGTCCGCCGGGGCCGTATTTCCCGGGGCGGACGCTGAACGCGCTCGTGCGCGCGGCGCGCGGCGAGATCGCCGTCTTCAACAACGCCGACGCCGTGCCGCTCGACGAACGCTGGCTTGAGAGCCTCGTCGCGCCGCTCAAGGCCGGCGCGGCGGACGCGATTCTGATTCAGACGCCGCAAAGCGCCGTGCTGATCGACGCGGGACTGCGCGGCGACGGGGACGAGCTTGTCGCCAGCCTGCGCGAGAAGGGCGTCGAACGGCTGGATGCGCTGGTGATCACGCATTACGACAAGGACCACGTCGGCGGCGCGCCCACGGTGCTGGAGGCGCTGCCC
>URIT01000117.1 GCA_900547945.1 uncultured bacterium | reverse complement strand
CGCCCGCGCCGACGTGCGGGCGGCCCTCGCGGCGAAGCGGCCCTTCGCCGTCTACCTCGCCGCGCCGCACGAACTCGACCTGGCGCCGTTCGTCGCGGCCCTGTGGGCGGCCGACGTGACGGTGGCCGTGCCGTGCTGGGATGCGGCCTCGGCGCGCTACGTGCTGGGGGCCTACGACAACACGACGCCGCTCGTGGAGGGGGCTTCGCGCATCCGCGAGCCGGCGGAGGTCCGCCCCGTCGCCCCGGCGGACATCGGCGTGTGGATCGTGCCCGGTCTCGCGTTCACGCGCGCGGGCGGGCGCCTCGGCTACGGCGGCGGCTGGTACGACCGCTTGCTCGGCGAGGCCGCGCCCGGGGCCGTGGCGCTCGGCGTCGCCCACGCCTTCCAGATCGTGGATGCACTGCCCGTGGAGCCCCACGACCGGACGCTCTCCGGCGTTGTCAGCGTGTAGGAAGGACGTTCCCCGGCCATGGAGATCATCGACGGCAAGCCCGTGAACGTGGACGTCGCGGGGCGCGACTTCAAGTACTACATCTTCGACTGGGACGATAACATCCTCCACATGCCCACGCGCATCTACCTCGAACACCGCGCGGATGACGAGGATGCGTGGCGCCCGGTCAGCGTCTCGACGGGGACGTTCGCGCTCGTGCGCACGGACGCGGCGCACTACCGCATGCCCCGGGACGGCGGGCGCGAGGCGGCGTTCCGCGACTTCCAAGACGCACCGGACGCGGCCGTCGCCGACCTCGCGTTCATCCGCGACACGCGCGCCGCGCTCGCGCGCATCCAGGCCGGCGCCTCCCCGGGGCCGTCCTTCCAGACGCTGCGCAAGACCCTGCGCGAGGGGCGTATCTTCGCGATCGTCACGGCGCGCGGCCACGCCGCCGCCACGATCCGCGAGGCCGTGAAGATCTTCGTCGACGAGGTTCTGACGCCGTCGGAGCGCGCGGAGATGTTCGCGAACCTGCGCGGTTACCGCTACTGCTTCGACCGGGTGGAGGCGTTCGGCACGGACGCGGAGGAGCTGGACTACTTCCTCTCCATGTGCCGCTACCACGCCGTCACGAACCCCGGCTTCAAGGCGCGCATGGCGGGCGACGCGGACTTCGGCGCGCGGCTCGCCGAGGCGTCCTCGGAGCAACGGCCCGAACTTGCGAAGGAGTTCGCGATCCGCGACTTCGTGGAACACCTCTACCGCACGATGCGCCGCACGGGCGGCGTGGGGGCGCGGCGGCAGGTGGCGGTGGGCTTCTCGGACGACGATCCGGGCAACCTGCGGGCGGTCTCCGCCTACGTCCGCTCGGAACTCGTGCGCCGCTTCGGCGCCTGCAAGTTCGTCGTCTACGACACGAGCGACCCGTCCCTTGAGAAGGGGCGCAAGTTCACGCTCTCGGGCCAGATGGAGCTCGACCTCGGCATCTAGCCGCATCTCGCCGCACGCCATGCGGTTTTGTGGTAGAATGGAGGCGTTTGCGAAAGGCGGTGTAGGCATGGCATGTATGCAGTATACGATCAGGGGGGTTCCCCTGGCTTTCGACCTCAGTTTGCGCCAGCGCGCAAAGGCCGAATCGAAGAGTCTGAACCAGTTTCTCCTTGAGACCCTGGAGGCGGGGCTGGGGTTCTTCCAGAAGAAGCCGAAGAACGAGGCGCTGCGTTCCCTCGCCCATACGTGGGTGGAGGATTCGGACGCGGACAAGGCGTTTTCCGAGATGCGTACGATCGACGAGGGGCTTTGGTCGTGAAGATCCTCATCGACACGAACCGCTACTCGGACTTCGCCAAGGGGAACGAGGATGTCGTGGAGCTCTTCACGACGGCCGATCGGATCTATCTCCCCTTTGTCGTGGTCGCGGAACTGCGGGCGGGATTCAGAAGCGGTACGATTTCACGTCGGAACGAAGCCACGCTCGTCAGGTTTCTGGCGAATGAACGGGTGGAGGTCCTGTACGCAGATGCCCAGACCACGCACGCCTATGCCGAAATCTATTCAATGCTGCGGCGCAACGGCACGCCGATTCCGACGAACGATCTCTGGATTGCCGCCCTGGCCGTGCAGCATTCCCTTCCGCTCTGTTCGCGTGACGCGCATTTCGAGAAGGTGCCGCAGATCGCGCGGATTTGATCGCCGCGCCGTCTGTAGAGGACGGACGGCTGTTCCCCTACTTCTCTCTGTCGGATGCCTCCGTTCTCGCGGGTGGGCATCGGATTTGCTATAATTTCGGCATGAAATCATCATTCAAGATCGCGTTGGCGTTCGTGGCGGCGGCGTGGGCCGCGGCGGCGGACGTCGTGTCGTTTCCGGGCTGCCCGTGGCGTGAGACGAAGACCGTGGCACGGGGCGATGCCGTGCGCGTCGTCGACGCGGCGGGCCGCACGCTCCTCGTCTTCAACACGGAAGGCGGCGCCTTCGGCCGCCACCTCGTCGTCTCGCAGGCCGTCGACCACCTCGTCGTCGACGCGCGCGCGGCGTTCAAGGCGGGCATGCGCAAGCTCGTTTTCACGAGTGCGAACTTCGACCCGAAGCCCTACCGGGGGCGCGACTGCACGCTCGTGACGGAGCTGGGCGGCGCGCGCGGCACGGAGGGGCTCGCCTACTTCGAGGGGCACGGGCCGGGCCTCCACTACTACCGGAGCCGCCCCTTCGAGACGAAGGGCCACCGCAAGACCTATTCGCAGGCGGCGGAGGTCGCGGAGACGGTGGAGAGCCTGCATCTGCGCTGGGACATCTCGAAGGCGGCGGGCCCGCTTGCATTCTACGGCGCACGGTACGCTCTGGAGCGGGAGCTGCCCGCCCGGGCGGAGAAGAAGCGCGTCGCGCCCGAGCTTCTCTTCCACGCGCCGTTCGACGGCAGCGCGGAGGCGAAGGACGCGAAGGGTGCGAAGGCGCCGCGCCGCGCGGAGGGGCTTTCCTACGCCGAGGGACGGTACGGGAAGGCCGTGCGCCTCACCGCGAAGGCGAAGAGCGTCCTCGAATACGCCGCGCCGGGCAACCTCGTGCCCGAGCGCGGCACGGTCTCGCTCTGGTACAAGCGGGAGTGGCCGGATCGCGGCCGGCGCCCGGACGGGGGCGAAATCTGGCGCGTCCTCTTCGCGAACGAGCCCGCGAAGGGCGCGCGCGTCGGCTCGGGGCAGCTCTGGTTCTGGTGGTGGGGCGACCGCCTCCGCGCCGACCAGGGCGACGACGACGACCAGTTCGCCGTCCGCCAGCCGCCGTTGGCCGCCGGCGGGGAGGACTGGACGCACCTCGCGGTGACGTGGGACGAGGAGGGGGTGGCGATTTACCTCAACGGGCAGGGCGGGCGCAGCGCGGGCGACGGCACCTCGCCGATGGTCGAGGCGCTCAAGCCGCACGACCTCCTCACCTTCGACCGCCAGGCCTTCGCGTCCTTCTTCGTGGGCGGCGATCGGGACGCGCGCCAGTTCGACGGCCTCATCGACGACCTGCGCATCTACTCCGCGCCCCTCGCGCCCGAGCAGATCCGCGAGATCTGGCGGCGCGCGCAGGTGATCGAACTCAAGGCGCAGGGCCTCTACGCGCTCGCGGACACGCCCGGGACGCTCACCGTGACGGCGACGAGCCCCGCCGGCTGCGACCTCGCGGGCCTGAAGTACTGCCTTTGCGACACGAACGGGACGGTCGTCGCCCAGTATCGGGACGCGGTGGGGGAGAGGCCCGCGCACCTGCTCGTCAACCTGCCGGCGGGCGACTACGCGCTCAAGGCGACGGACGGGACGTGGTTCTACGGCTCCGTGCCCTTTGCCGTGCTGCGACGCGACAACCCGTATGAACTGACGGGCGCGGCCGCGCAGGCGGCCCTGAAGGCGCCGGGCGTCCTCGGGGACCTGGAGCTCGTCCAGACGCTGACGCTCGACCGCGCGCCGGGCCCCGACCGCTTCCGCGCCGTGGGGCCCGTCGCGGCGAAGCGCCTCGGCGGCGTCCCCTACCTGGAGGCGGGGCCGCAGGCCGGCGACCGCTACGCGCTGCACTTCAACATCGACACGAACGCGCCGCTCTGGGTCTTCGAGATCGACTACCCCGACGACGCCGTGCGCACGGCGGACCTCATCATCCAGAAGGCCCGCTCGCCGGGCGGCGACTACACGATGCAGGTCGGCTACGCGACTGGCGACGAATACCCGAACACGGGGCGCATCCTCACCCACCGCGTCCTCTACTGGGCGAGCGATCCCGACGTCGCGCTCATCGCGATGACGGCGCGCGCGGGCGCGCCCGCCGCCCTCTCCGCCGTGCGCGTCTACCGCGTGAAGGGCGGCGCGCTGCCGGCGGCGGCGATCCGCGAGCCGAAACCCGTGCCGCCGCCGACCGGCCTCGCGCGCGCCTGGCACGACATCCAGAACTTCGACAAGAACCGCCTCGAAGAACGGCAGAAGCGCCTAGCGAAGGACGCGCCGCGCGCCGGCTGGAACCGCGTCGTGGCGCTCTACTTCGAGGACCCCGCGATCGGCTACGACTTCGCCGTGCCGTCCGACGGCTTCCTCCCCGGCGACCTGGGGAACCTGATCGACCGCACGGCCGCGCTCATGAAGTTCACGGGCGAGAACCTCCTCGCCTATCCGGGCGCCTGGTACCACGGTCTGATCGGCGAACGCTACAACCCGCGCCGCCATGCGCCGGACTTCCTGAGCGCCTGGTACGCGAAGTTCGACCGCGAGGGGCTCTTCCTCATGCCGACCGTGAACCTCAACACGATGCCGGTGCCGGACGGCCTCGTCACGCGCGCGTCGATGTCCGACGGCTCCCTCCACGGTTCCGTCGTCGCGATCCACGACACGGGCAGACCGAACTGGGGCGGCTGGCACGACACGCCCCCCAACTTCAACTTCCACCACCCCGAGGTGCGCCGCCACATCTCCGAGACGATTGCCGCGCTCGTGGAGCAGGGCGCGGGGCATCCGAGCTTCAAGGGCGTGTGCATGCACCTCACGCGCCACTGCTTCCTCTGGTTCGGCGACGAGAAGAGCGGCTACAACGACGGCACCGTGGAGGCGTTCGCGCGAGCGAAGGGACTCGCGCTCCCCGACGGGCTGAAGAAGGACCCGCTGCGCGGCCGGGCCTACGCGGCGTGGCTGCGCGCGAACGCCTGGGACGACTGGCTGCAGTGGCGCTGCGACGTGGTGACGGACTTCTACGTGAAGGAGGCGCGCACGCTCGCGGCGCGGCGGCCGGACCTCAAGCTCTGGCTCAACTACATGGTGCCCGCGAACCTGTCGCACCCCGACTTCCTGAAGGACGGCTTCATGTCCTCCGCCTGGCGCGGCGCGGGCCTCGATCCCGTGCGCCTCACGAAGGAGATTCCGAACCTCGTCCTCGGCCAGACGATGGTGCCGGCGGACTACCGCTGGCGGCAGAACTATCCCTCGCCCGCCGTCCGCGCGCACCAGCGCGTGCTGGACACCCTGCCGGGCTTCTACGCGAACCTGAAGGGCGCCGCCTTCCCGCTCGTCCACCAGCACGACCGCTACTGGGAGAGCCCGATCGGCGCCTCCTCCGGCGGCGGCAACACGCTCTCCTGCGACTGGCTGAAGGAGTGCCCCTGGCGCGTCTCCACGATCAATCCCTCCGGCATCCACGCGCTGCGGCACTTCGTCGAGCCGCTGCGTTACGGTGACGTGCTCGGGCTCTCGAAGGGGGGCTTCCTCATCGGAACCTACGGCATGGAGGACGTGCTCGTGCCGTTCGTCCAGGCGTTCCGCGCGCTGCCGGCGGTTGTGATGGACGACGTGCCGTGCGGGGTGGACGACGTGCGCGTGCGGCAGTGTACGTTCAACGGGCGGAGCTACTTTTACGTCGTCAATACGGGTGCGACGCCTCGCGCCGTCACGCTTGCGTTCCCCGCGAAGACGGAGAACCTCGTTTCGGGCGAGACGTTCGGAGGGGGACTCTTCGGCGGCGCGACGACGCAGGAGCTGAAGCTGGGTCCGTACGAACTGCGGAGCTACACGGCGCCCGAAGGAGGGCCGGCCGTGCGGTAGGGAAGAGAGGAGGACGGCGGCATGGACATTCCAAGACGGGCGTTTCTGGGCGGCGCGGCGGCGGCGGGTCTGCCGGCGTTTGCGGGGGTCAACCTCTTCGGTGCGGCCGCGTCCGCAGCGAAGGGGGCGGAGGCGTCGCCGTGGGAGACGGCGGACGGTTCCGCCACGGATGCCGTCTTCGTGCGGCGCGCCTACATCGACCTCGCGGGGCGTATCCCCACAAAGGACGAGGCGCAGCGGGCGGCGTCCGCGACGCGCCCCGACCGCCGGCGTGAACTCGTCGACGCGCTCCTCGAATCCGATTCCTTTGCGGACTACTGGTCGATGCGCTTTTGCGACATCCTGCGCGTGAAGAGCGAGTTCCCGATCAACCTCTGGCCCAACGCCGTCTACGTCTTCCACCGCCGCATCCACGCCTTCGTGAAGGACGACGAGCCGTGGGACCGGTTCGCGCGCGCGCTCCTCACCGCCACCGGCAGCGACTTCCGCGACGCCGAGGTGAATTTCCTGCGCGCGACGGCGCAGCGCACGCCCGAGGGGTTCGCCGAGATCGCCGCGCGCACCTTCCTCGGCTGGGAGTGGGCGGATCTCCCCGAGGCGCGGCGGCGGGAACTCGCGGACTACTTTTCCTGCGTGCGCATCAAGAACACGCGCGAGTGGAAGGAGGAGATCGTCCAGGTGGAGGGCGAGGACCGGCGGGCGAACTTCGCCGCGCGGCTGCTGGGCGAATGGCGCGACGACTTCGCGAAGGCGTTCGTGCGGCGCGTCGACGCCTGGCTCTTCGGCCTCGACGAGCCCGATCCGCGCCACGTTGCGCTGTTCGTCGAGAGCGGCTACCGGCTGCGCCCGCTCGTGCGCGCGCTCGCGCTGTCGCCCGCGTACGCGCGCGGTCCCGTCACGGGCGGCTTCCCGTACCGCCGCCTTGACGCCGAGGTGCTGGACGACGCGATCTGCGACCTGACGGACACGAAGCGCGACTACCAGTCCATCGCGCCCGAGCCGTTCACCTTCCTCCCGGCGAACCGCCGCAGCGTCCTCATCGAGGACGGCTCGATCTCGAACGCCTTTCTCCTCCTCTTCGGGCGCCCCGCCCGCGATACGGGCCGCCTCGACGAGCGCCATAACGGGATCACCGCCAAGCAGCGGCTCTACCTGTTCAATTCCGGCAAGATCTTCCAGGGCCTCGGGCGGATGGTGAACGACCGCGCCTACCGCCGCCAGAGCATGGCCGAGATCATCCAGGATCTCTACTGGCGCTTCTATGCCCGCCCCCCGACGCCGTCCGAGAAGAAGAACCTGCTCGGCCACTTCAAAAAACTCTCCAGCGGCGCCGAGAAGTGGCGCTTCCCGCGCGATCTGGCCTGGTGCCTCCTCAACTCGCGCGAATTCCTCTACCAGCACTGAGCGAGGTGAACCGATGAAACCTGCGAAGAGCGTGATTGAACTCTGGCTCTGGGGCGGCCCGAGCCAGCTGGAGACGTTTGACCCGAAGCCGGACGCGCCGGCGGACTACAACAACGGCCTGAAGGCGATCCCCACGAACGCGCCGGGCCTCGCGATCCACGAATGGTGGCCGAACCTCGCGACGTGCGGCCACCTCTATTCCGTCATCCGGTCGATGACCCATCCGCACTTCGGCCACGAGACGGCGACCTACCTGATGCAGACGGGACGGAACCCCGGCGGCGGGACCGTCTTCCCGGCGATCAGCACCGTCACGGCGATGATGAAGACGCGCGACGGGACCTACCGGGGCGACCTGCCGCCCGCCGTCATCCTCACGGCGGCGAAGGGACGCTTCAGCGAAGTCGGTTTCCTCGGCGACCGCTACGCCCCGCTCGTCACGGGCGGCAACCCGAATGCCGCGCGGTTCGTCGTGGACGGCATCGTGCCGCCCGGCGGACTCTCCCCCGCCGAGATGGCGCGCCGCTTCGATCTTCTCAAGATGGTGGACGTCTTCGGTGACGCCGCGCGCTTCGGCGATTTCCTGTCGGCCGGCGATCAGGCGCGCCGCGTCATCGAGGGCAGCGCCGCCAAGACGTTCGACCTCACGCAGGAACCTCCCGAAATGCGCGCGCGTTACGGACGCACCCAGATCGGGCAGAGCCTCCTCGCCGCCCGCCGCCTCGTCGAATACGGCGTCCCCTACATCACCGTCAACATGAGCGGCTGGGATTCCCACAAGCGCCACTTCGAGACGATGAAGAACCGCACGGCCGAAACGGACCGCGCGCTCGCCGCGCTCCTGACGGACCTCGCGGACCGGAAGCTGCTCGACACGACCGTCGTGTGGGTGAGCGGCGAGTTCGGCCGCACGACGAAGATCGACCGCGACCCGCCCTGGAACGGCGGACGCAACCACTACCCGACCTGCTTCAGCGCGCTCGTCGCGGGTGGCGGCTTCAAGGGCGGCTGCGTCGTCGGCCAGAGCGACGAGACGGCCTCGCACGTCGTCGCGCGCCCCGTCACGCCCGTCGACTTCCTCGGCTCGATCTACGAGCGCTGCGGCATCGACCCGGACGGCGAGATGCCGAACGACGTCGGCAAGAAGCTCACCATCCTCCCCCCGCCGTCCGAACACGGCCGCCTGAAGGAGATCTACGCATGAAGGGGGCGCTGATTCTGCTCGCGCTTCTCGCGGGAATGGCGTGGGCCGCCGATCCGTATGTGGGCTACGTCTACCCGGCCGGCGTGCAGGCGGGGACGACGAACCGCCTCATCGTCGGGGGGCAGTTCTTCTGGAACCTCAAGGGCGTGGAGGCGGGTCCCGGCGTGCGCGTCCTCGGCTTCGCGCTCGTGCCGAATTTCCCGCCACCCGTGGGTGGGCAGCGACGCTACCTCGTGAAGTGGCTCGATCGGATCGCAGAGGGCGACCGCACGCAGCCGCGTCTGCCCGTTGAGGACGAGTTCTACACCGACTGGCGCTCCAACCGCTGGTACAGCGCGCTCGGCGAGCTGGATGCGGGACAGCTCGCGCTCGTCGAACACTTTCTCTACACGCCGCGCAACGCCCTGCAGATGTCGCCCGCGCTGAGCCAGAAGCTGCACGTCACGGTGGCGGTGGACAAGGACGCCGAGCCGGGCGTGCGCGCCCTCCGCGTCTACGGTCCGCAGGGCTTCTCGCCGCCGCGTCCGTTTCTCGTTTCCGCCGCGCCGCACGTCGTCGAACCGCTCTACGTGCCGCCGCACCGCACGCAGCCCGCGCCGCCCGTCGTGACGAACCTGCCCTGCGTGCTGGACGGACAGATCCTGCCCGGCTCGACGGACCGCTGGATCCTGCCGCTCGCGAAGGGCCGCACGGTCACTCTGCGCGTGACGGCGCGCGAACTCCAGCCCTACATCGGCGACGCCGTGCCCGGTTTCTTCAATCCCGTCCTGCGCCTTGTCAACCGCGCGGGAGACCAGCTCGCGTTCGCGGACGACTTCTTCTACCACCCCGATCCCGCCCTGACGTTCACCGCGCCGGCGGACGATGACTACACGCTGGAGATCCACGACAACCTCTACCGGGGCCGCGAGGACTTCACCTATGAAATCGCCGTGCGGGAGGGCGCACACCTCCCGTCCGTCCGCACGCTCTCGCTCTCGCCGCTGCCCGCCTGGGAGGTTCCGCCGGAGGCGCAGATACGGACCTTCTCCGGCGTCATCGCCCGTCCTGGTCAGGTGGATGTCCACACCCTCTCCGTCCCGGAACCGTGTGAGCGGACCTTCGACCTGCTCGCCCGCCGCGCGGGCTCGCCGCTCGACGCGCGCGTGACGGTGTGGCGGGGGGCGGACCGAATCGCCCGCATCGACGACGTCACGAACACCTTCCTCTTCGGCAGCGTCATCCAGGCGGAGTGCGATCCCGTGGGGCGCGTGAAGTTCGACAGGCCCGGCACGTACGAGATCCGCGTCGAGGACGAGGCGGGGCACGGCGGGGCGGATTTCTTCTATACGCTGCGCCTCCACCGTCCTGCGCCCCGGTTCGAGGTGTGGTGCCTGAAGAGCGGACTTGCCCTGCGGGCCTGGTGGGGCGGCGCGCGCGTGGGCTTCGAGGTCGTCCGCCGGGACGGGTTCGACGGCTCCGTCACGCTGGAGGAGAACGACTTCGTCAAGTTCAAGCCGAACGTGATCCCCGCCGCGTCGAACCGCGTCGTCGTGACGGCGATCTCGAAGCTGCAGAAACCCCTCGCCCCCACGAACATGACGCTCACGGCCTCCGCCGTCGTGAACGGCGTCCGTATGACGGTTCCCGTCACGCCGGCGGACGAATACAACCAGGCCTTCGCCTGGAACCATCTCGTCCCCGCGCGGACGTTCGCGTTCGTCGGTCTGCCCGGAAACCGCCCGAAACCGAAGAAGAACGCGCCCCCGCCCAAGAAGGCGCCCGTGCCGCCGAAGGTGAAGAAGGACTGATGCCGCTGGCGTTGGCCTGGTACGCAGCGTGCCGGTGTGCGGATGTCTGGATGTCTTGTACGCACACGCTTTCGGCTGGACTGGACAGATGGGGAGGCGTGTGTTAACATACGGACATTTCGGTTTGTGGTTAGGAGGGGCTGTTGCACATGTATTTTCATAAGAAAGTGGGCTGTGCGGCCCACATGGGAGGGCTGCGCTCCCGCGCGGCCGCGGCCCTGGCGCTGGCCGCCCTGCTGTCCGCCGGGGCGCTCCGTGCCGCCACGGAGACCGTCGGCGG
>URIT01000116.1 GCA_900547945.1 uncultured bacterium | reverse complement strand
GCTCGCCCGTGAACGTCCTCGGCCCAGACGCCGCGCCCGCGTCCGGCAGCCGCGCCACGCCCGCACCGGCCGCAAGCGCGCACGCCGCGAGCGCGCAGCCGATCATCTCCTTCGCCATGCCGCCTCCTCTCTTTTTCGCCTTGCAGTTTCAGATAGAAGAAAGCATAGCACATGGCGCACGGGCTGGCACTATCCTAAAAAGGAATATGACTATCTTTTTTAGGCCCTCCTATCGTTGCCGACGCACGGCAGATCTGGTAGACTGGCGGGACCGATGGGTTTCCGCGTCGCCATCCTCATGGAATCGTCCTTGGAAATCTCGCGCGATCTGCTGCGCGGGATCATCCGCCACGTGCGCGCATCCGAGCCCTGGACGCTCGACATCACGCCGGGCGGCATCGGCGACCAGCGCCTCCCCGAATCCTGGCGGGGGGACGGCATCATCGCCCGCATCCCCTCCGTGGCGGAGGCCGCCCGCCTCGCGGCCTGCCCCGTCCCCAAGGTCATCCTCGACCCGCAGGGCCCCTTCGCGGCCCCCGACCACCCGCTCGCCGCCTGCGCCCGCGTGGAAAGCGACCACGGGGCGATCGGGCGCGTCGCCGCCGGCCACCTGCTCGGACGCGGCTTCCGGCACTTCGCCTACGTCGGCCCCACCCTCTCCTCCTCGCCGCAGATGGCCTATGACGCGACGGGGCTCGCCGAACCGAACTGGTCGCTCGCCCGGCGGGACGCCTTTCTCGCCGCGCTGGCCGCCGAGGGGCACGGTGCCGCCGTCTACCCGCGCCCCCGCACGCGCCGCGCCGCCGTGAACTGGAACCTGGAGATGCCCGCGCTCGTCCAGTGGCTGCTGCGTCTGCCGCGCCCGCTGGCCGTCTTCACGCCGCACGACGCGCGCGGGCGGCAGGTCCTCGACGCCTGCCACGCCGCCCGCCTCCCCGTCCCCTACCAGGTCGCCGTCCTCGGCGTCAACGACGACTCCACGCTCTGCGAGACCGCCCTGCCGCCCCTGTCGTCCATCCGTCTGGACGCCGTGGCGGCGGGCCGGCGCGCCGCCGAGATGCTCGACGCGCTCATGGCGGGCCGCCGTCCGGCGCCCTGGTGCCACCGCTACGGCTGCCTCGGCGTGACGGCGCGGGACTCCACCGCCGCCATGCAGACCGACGACGCCGTGGCCATCGCCGTCCTGGAGGACATCCGCACGGCGTGCGGCTTCAACCTGCGCGTGGGCGAAATGGCCGCCCGTCACGGCTTCACCGTGCGCGCGCTTGAAAAGCGTTTCCGCCGCGCCATCGGGCAGAGCGTGGGCGCCGTCATCCGCACGACCTGCCTCGACCACGTGCGCCGCCTCGTCACGGAGAGCGACCGCCCCTTCGGCGACATCGCCCGCGCCTGCGGACAGCTCAGCGCCGCGCACCTCGCCGCCGCGTTCAAGGCCCGCTTCGGCGAGACGATGACCGCCGCGCGCGCGCGCGCCCTACCGGTGGCTACAGCGTCACGCCGTCCTTGAAGATCGCGATGCCCCGGTCGCCGTGGACCTCGTTACAGGCGGGTTCGCCGGAGGCGACGGCGAAGACCTTCGCCGCGAAGGCCTCCGCGTCGGGGTTCGCCATCGCGTCCCAGTCGATCCAGTGCGGCTTCGCCGCCGCGAGCGCCGTGTTGGTGGCGACCTTGAGCGTGGGGACCGCCGTGCCGAAGGGCGTCCCGCGCCCCGTCGTGAAGAGGACGAGGTGGCAGCCCGCCGCCGCGAGCGCGGTCGCGGCGACGAGGTCGTTGCCGGGGGCCGACAGGAGCGTGAGTCCGTGCATGCGGACGCGCCCGCCGTAGGCGAGGACGTCCTCCACCGCCGCCGAGCCGCCCTTCTGCACGCAGCCGAGCGACTTGTCCTCCAAGGTCGTGATGCCGCCCGCCTTGTTACCGGGGGAGGGGTTCTCGTAGCAGACCTGCCCGTGGCGCGCGTAGTAGTCCTTGAACCCGTTCACCATCGCGACGCACCGCTCGAAGACCGCCCGCGTGCGGCAGCGCGCCATGAGCAGCGTCTCGGCGCCGAACATCTCGGGCACCTCCGTGAGGACCGTCGAGCCGCCGCGCGCGACGAGTCCGTCGCTGAAGCGCCCCACGAGCGGGTTCGCGGTGAGGCCCGAGAAGCCGTCCGACCCGCCGCACTTCAGCCCCACCACGAGTTCTGAAACCGGCACCTCCTCCCGCTCCGACGGGCGGTTCGCCAGCAGCTCGTCGATGAGCGCGCACCCGCGCGCGAACTCGTCGCCCGGATCCTGCGCGCGGAGGAAGCGGATGTTGAGGGCGTCTGCCGCCAGGCGGGCCTTGAACGAGTCGAGCGTGTTGTTTTCGCAGCCGAGCGCGACGACGAGCACGCCGCCCGCGTTCGGATGGCGGGCGAGCGCCGCGAGGAGGTTCGCCGTCGTCTCGTGGTCGTCGCCGAGCTGCGAGCAGCCGTAGGGGTGCGTGAGGGCGAGGCCGCCGCACGTGGCGGCGAGGCGTTCGCAGAGGCGGTTCACGCAGCCGACGGTGGGAATGACCCAGATGTCGTTGCGGATGCCGACGCGGCCGTCTGCGTGGCGGTAGGCCCGGAACGTGCGGCCGTCTTGGAGGTCGCCCGGACGGGCCGCGAGGCAGGCGGCGTCGGGCGCGTAGGCGTAGTCCAGCGTGCCGCCCAGGTTCGTGGCGAGGTTGTGGACGTGGACATGCTCGCCGACGGCGATGTCGCGCGTCGCATGCCCAATCGGCATGCCGTATTTGACGACGTCCTCGCCGGCCCGGAGGACGCGGCGGGCGTACTTGTGCCCGTCCGCATGGATTTCGACGTTGTCGGCGGGGTGGATGACGAGTGGCCACTGCTGCATGGCAGACAGTATAGCATAAGAGGGCACGGCCGCGAACAGGGCACGGTCGCGCGGGGGCACACCCTCTCGGCCCCACACGCGAGGTACCCGCGCCAGGCCACGTCGGAACGGAACGGTGGTAGGGGCCGACGTCCTCGGCGGCCCGCCCCGTGCGCGTGGTGACCGACAACCGAACGTGGGGCCGGGCGGGCGCACGGGACGCGCGCCCCTACCGATGTCGGGGCCAGCGTGGGTGGGATCGAGGGGACGCCACGCGCCGAGGGCGGCGCGGGTACATTGCGCGCCAACCCAACGGACGCGCTCCTGCGCGTCCGCCCCTACAGGTTGCCCGTCAGCCAGTTGAGCAGGTAGAGGAGCGCCACGGTGGCAAGTCCCACGGTGATTTCGATTCTCGTTCTCTTTTCCCGATCCATCATGTTCGCACATCCATTCATATTGAAACCTTCTTTCCGTCTTGACGACGCGAAGAGTTTCGCATACGCGGGTTGGAAGTGCGTGTGGATTCGGTTAGACTTTGGTTAAAGTCCCCGTGCCGGCGACGGACCGTAACCTCAGCGGAAGATGATGGCGAGCCCCGAACGGCGCAACGTCACCTTGCCGTCCGCGCAGACGACGATCCAGTTCGCCGCCTTGAGCGCGGGCGAAAGGGCCGGCTTACCCGCAATTGTCCCCGCCGTGGCCACCACAAGTTCATTCACGTGGGTCAACGTCTCCGACTCGTCCACGTCAAGGACGCAGCCCGCGCCGAAGGCGAGCGTTCCCTCGACCGTCAGCACGCCGCCCGCCTTGAGCGCCGCCGCCGGGGCGACCAGTCGCTCCGTCACCGTGAGCGGACCGCCCGCCACGGTTCCCACGCCCCCGATCGTCTTCACCGTGTAGTCGACGCCCCCGAGGTCCAGCGTCGTTCCGGCGGCGAGGCGCACCGTGCCGAACACCGGCAGCAGGGCCTGTCGACTCTCCACCGTCCCGTCCGTGAACGTGAAGAGCGTCCCCACGTCATCCGCCGTGAATGCCGTGAAGTCGGCTGGATCCTTTGAATCCGTCGCGCCCACGTGGTAGGCGAGGCCCTTCGCCGCCTCCCAGTTCAGGGTGCCGCCGCCGTTCGAGCCGCCCGCCGGGCCCGTATCGTTGCACAGACGCCACTCGAACCGGTTCGCGCCTGGCCGGAGCGTCGCTTGCGCGAACTTGAGGTCGTTCCAGACCGTGCAGTCCAGAACCGTCTCGCCGTTGATGATGAGGCGTGCGCGGTCGTCGATGCAGGCCCCGAATGTCCACACCGCGTCCGCGCCCGACCTGTTCCAGAGGTAGCCCGTGTAGACCACGCACATGTAGTTCTTCCACGAACTGTTCCTCGCGGGGTAGGAATACTCGGGGAAGGCCGCCCATCCGTTCGAGGGGACGGACATGGCCTTAAAGGCCGCGAGGGCCGCATCCTCTTCCTTCGTCCCCTGGACAATGCCCCGGTACAGTCCCTTGTCGTCACACGCGAACCGCACGCTTCCGCCCTTCACGTCCAGGAGGTCGGCCCCCACGCCCGAGGCGTAGACGAGTTCACCCGCCCCCTCCTTCGTCACGCTCCCGCGCCACGCGCCCGAGCCGCGCACGACGGTGCCCGTCCCGGAGAAGACCGCCGACGGCAGGTCGTAGGCAACGCCCGCCGAGAGCGTCACGGACGAATTGGTCATCACGAGCGCTGCGCCGTCCGCCGGCAGCGCGCCGTTCACCGGCAGGTCGAGCACGCATTCCCTCAACGCGACACCGCCCCGGAAGTCGTTCGTCGGACAGACGAAGCGCAACGTCATCCGCTCGCCATAGACCCCTTTGTTGGCGGAGAAGATGCCGCCCGGGCCGCTCACCGGGCCGTAGAACGTCATTCCCGGCCATTCCGTCCACCGCTCCATGGGCACCATCTCCTCCAGAACGACGGGACCCTGCCACTGGTTTCCCGACCCTGCGCCCGGATAGAGACTGGACCCCGGCTTGAAGATCGCCGTCCAAGGCGTGACGCCGGGGCCGCCCCACTGGCGCATCGTCGCCCCCTTCTGCACCGTGATTGTGTTCGTGTCGCCGCCGCCGAAGTCGCAGCCGCCCTGGATCAGCATCCCGCCGAAAAAGTGGACGATGTGCCCCGGATGCTTGATCTGGATGTTGTCGAAGCGCCCCGACACGCCATAGCGGAGCGTATGGCCGTTCATGTCCAGCGTCCCCCTGTTGACATCCATCTGATAGTTGTTCGCGGCCTTCCACAGGGCGTCGCCCGTCATGACGAGATTGTAGGGCCAGAGGCAGTTTTCGACCTCGTGCTGGGCGGAAATCGAGTAGAGCGCGCCGTTGCCGTCCGGCCCCTCGCCCTCGAAATAACACGTCTTCTTCGTCTGCTTCCATGTAGCCTTCGTCATGACGGACATCTTCAGCTGCCCGCCGTCCTCGATGAAGATCGCCCCGTCCGCCGTACCGAGCGCCCCGTCCGCCGTCACCTCGAAGACACTCTGGGGACGGATGCGCAGGTCGCCCGACCACCCCGCCAACGCCACGTCGCTCGTGACAACGCCCACGCAGTCGATGACGAGCGACGTGACGGACGAGAGGTCCGCAAGCGCGAGGCTCCGCGCCGCCAGCGCCGCCTGGAGCGTTCGTCCCGCATCCGACGCATCGAGCGTCAGCACCCCGTCCTCGACGGCGTCCGACGCACGCACCGCACACGCCAGCAGCGCCGCGCCCATGGCCCAACGTACCGCACGACCCATTCTGCATCCGATCATGGTCTCTCCTGTTTTCGGTGTTTCCAAATCCTGTTCCGAGTTTGTCGAAACAACAATATTATACCCCCCCCCCCATTGCGATTGTCAATTATGAAAATAGAAAAAGTTCGTGTTCCGCCGATGCGGCGGGATGGGCAAGGTCCGGACCCTGTGCGCCGATTTTTGCTATACTACCGCCCATGAAGACAGTCTTCCTCACGCTGGTGGCGGGCGTCCTGCTGACAGGGCAGGCGAAGTTGACCCTTGACGCGCCGGGGCACGTCTACACGGACCGGGAACGGGCGACCGCGCGGGGCGGCACCGCCGGGGCGGCGTGGACGCTCACGGACTGGCGCGGGCGCGCCCTGGCCTCCGGCACCTTCGCGCCAGACGGATGCGCCGCGCTCGGGAAACGTCCCGTCGGCTACTACCACCTGAAGGGTGCGGGCGCGGACGCCACCTTCGCCGTCGTGCCGGTGCCCGAGGGCCGCGTGCGCGACGATGCCTCCTTCTACGGCGTCGACTCCGCGCAGAGCTGGGTCTCGTGCCCCGGCAGCTTCGAATGCCCCTGGTACGGCGGCGACACCTACCGCCTCGTGAGCGACCTCCTCTGGCGCACCGGCCTCGCCCACGTGCGCGAACGCCTGCGCGCCGCCGACACCGAGGTGAACCCGCGTTCCGGCGTCTACGACTATTCCCATTACATGTACAACGCGGACATGCTGCGCGCACGCGGCATCCGCGTCTCGGGCATGTTCCACGACGTGCCGGACTACATGGACCGCATCCAGAAGCTTCCCCGCAACCTCGCCGCCCTCTACGCCTTCTGCCGCGACACCGCCGCCGCCTTCGGCGACCGCATGGGCGACTGGGAGTTCTGGAACGAGCAGGACATCGCCTTCGCCCCCGAGCCCGTCTGGGACTACGTGGCCGCCCTCAAGGCCGCCTACCTCGGCTTCAAGGCCGCGCGGCCCGCGATGCCCGTCCTCCCCGGCGCCGTCTGCCACGCGACGCGCACCGCCTACGACGCGGGCCTCTACGCGAACGACGCGGCGAAGTATTCCGACGTCTTCAACTTCCATACCTACGCCCCGCTCAGCAGCTACCCCGCCATCTTCCGCGAGCTGCGCGCCTTCATGGAGAAGGCCGGCATCGCGGGCCGCGCCGTGTGGATGACCGAGAGCGGCACGAACCTCGAAGGCCATTCGGACGAAGACGGCGCGGTCAAGGGACAGAAGGCCCACTCGCCCGCCCAGGAGCTGATCCACGCCGAGTTCTACGCCAAGAGCCAGATCGCCTTCCAGATGCAGGGCGTCTCGCGCAACTACTTCTTCGTCTTCGGCGCCTACAACGAACGCAACGGCGCAAAGGACTGGGGCGTGATGCGCCGCGACGGCACCGTCAAGCCCACCTACGCCGCGATGAGCGCGATCACGCGCGAACTCGCCACCGCCCGCCTCGAGGGCGAAATCAACCTCGGCGAGGCGTTCAAGGGCTACCTTTTCGCGCAGCCGGACGGCTCGCAGACGCTCGCCTTCTGGAGCGTGTCGCCCGTGGACACCGCGAACGGCACCGTCCCCTCCGCGCCCGACGGCGCCGCCCCGCTCACCCTGCCCATTCCCCCGTCCGGCGCCTACACGCTCACCGACCTCTGCGGACAGCGCACCCCCCTCTCCACGAACGTCGTCACCGCGACCCGCTACACCGCCTACCTTTCGGGCCTCCGGGGCCTGAAGGCGGACATCGCGCCTTTCCCGTGCGGCACGCCCACGCCCTACGTCCCGACGGCGAACGAAGACCTCTCCATCGTCTTCCGCGTCGACCTCAACACGAACGACTTCACGGTCGCAAACCACAAGTCCGTCGCCGAACTCCACACCGACATGGGCCGCCTCCGCATCCAGGTCTGGAACCTCTCCCCCACCGCCAAGCGCGGCACGGTCTCCGCCGCGGGCGGTTCCCTCTCCGGCCTCCCCGCCGAGATCGCCCTGCCGCCGATGGGCGTGGCCGCGTTCGACTGCACCTACGCCGCACGGGAAGGCGCCCCCCTCGTCGAACCGCTCGTCCTCTCCGGCCTCTTCGAGGGCCGGCGCACGAGCCGCCTCTCGATGCCCGTGCGCAACCTGAAGGCCTTCCTCGCGAGCTGCCGCACGACCGTACTGCGGAACTGGCGCGACCCCAAGGCCTGGCAGCGCAACACCTCCGCTGACCGCTTCGCCGCCGTCTGGGATGAAGCCGAACAGGCCCTGCGCTTCGACGTCGCCTGGACGAAGCCCGCCGACCGCTGGTTCTACCCCGTCTACACGCTCACCCTCCCCGAGGAGGCCTTCGACGACGCCCTCATGTTCGAGTTCGAGGTCAAGAGCGCGCAGGACAAGGTCGAGAACGACTTCGCCTGCCAGAACCTCATGCTCGTCTTCGCCGACCCCGCACGCCCCGCGCGCTTCATCCCCTATCCCGCCCCGCTCACGGACTGGGAGACGCGCCGCATCGATCTCTCCTTCGGCCCTTCCAGCGCGAAGCCCGGCGCCGTGAAGGCCCTCCGCCTCGGCGCCAACCCCAAGGGCACGACCTGTTCCTTCTGGATCCGCAACCCCCGCCTCCTCAAATCCGCCCGGTAGTTTTGGCTAGAACCTAAAACCTGAAACCTAAAACCTAGAACCTAAAACCTAAAACCTTTCCCTTCACTCATGAGCAAGTTCAGACTGCGCGGCCGCCGCCGCAAGAATCACGAATCCCGCGAGGGTAGCGTCCCGCTGCGCGCGATCGTGCCCAACCTCATCACCTCGATGGCCGCCTGCGGCGGCATCACCGCGATCGCCCTCAGCGCGACGAACTACGCGAAGACGCTCGCGCAGCAACCCGTCACCACGCGCGACTGGCAGCTCGGCCTCGTCGCCCTCATCGTCGCGTGCATCTGCGACGCGATGGACGGGCGCGTCGCGCGCCTCCTGAAATGCAGCTCGAAGCTCGGTGCCGAACTCGATTCGCTTGCGGACTTCGTCAACTTCGGCGTCGCGCCCGCGATGTACCTCTACTTCTGGGTGCTGAGCGGCGACCTCTCCCTCTCCCTCGCCACGAAACAGGCCCTCCTCGCCTTCGCGCTTTTCTACGCGCTCTGCGACGCCTTCCGCCTCGCGCGCTTCAACACGATGCTGGAGCAGCCCACGATTCCCTACTGGAAGCACTTCTTCCTCGGCGTGCCCGCGCCCGGTGGGTGCTGGATGGTCCTCTCCCCCGTCCTCCTCTCCCTCTCGCTCCCCGAATCGCTGAACCTGCCGACGGTCTTCCAGCACCCCGGCTTCGCGATGTTCATGCTCTTCCTCGTGGGTGCGCTCATGGCCTCGCGCCTTCCGACGATTTCCCTCAAGAGCGTCCACCTCACGCGCGCCTACCTGTTGCCGACGATGGCCGCGCTCATCCTGCTCGTCGCGTTCCTCTTCACGCACTTCTGGCCCACGCTCGGTGTCGTGGGGCTCCTCTACATCCTCACGGTTCCCTTCGTCGGCCTCGCCTTCCTCCGCGTCCGGGCCAAATACCTCCGCGAACAGAACGGACAAACAGACCCTTAAGTGATTAAGTGGTTAAGTAGTTAAGTAATTAAGTAGTTAAGTAGTTAAGTAGTTGAACTTAAGTAATTTAAGTTTAAATAATAACGAAGTAGGGTAATTTTTTGCCACAAAGAACGCAAAGACCGCAAAGGCGTTGCGTTTTTTGTGGCGCGCAATATTTGATTGCCGAAGGAACGCCTACTCATCTCTTCAACTTAAGTACTTAATTACTTAAATACTTAAACTTAACCACTTAACTACTTAATTACTTAACTACTTAACCACTTAACCACTCAAAGCCGCGCAGCGGCGACTTAACCATCTAAATCCCATGATCCTCCCTCCCTGTGAACTTTGCCCCCGCCGCTGCCGTGCGGAACGCGCACGCGGTTCCCTTGGTTTCTGCCGGGCGGGTGCCGAGCCGCGCGTCTTCCGCTGGGGTCCCCACTTCGGCGAGGAACCGCCGATTTGCGGTGAGACGGGTTCGGGGGCCGTCTTCTTCTCGCGCTGCACGATGAAATGCCTCTACTGCCAGAACGCCCCCTGGAGCTGGCAGGGGGAAGGACGTGACCTTTCGATTTGCGAACTCACCGACATCTTCCGCACGCTCGCCGTCAAACACCGCTGCTCCAACTGGAACCTCGTCTCGCCCACGCCCTACCTGCCGATGGTCCGCGCCGCCGTCACCCCCCTCCTCGACGCGGGCATCCGTCTGCCCTTTGTCTTCAACTCAAGCGGCTACGAACGCCCCGAGACGCTTGCGGCCTGGCGCGACCTCTGCGACATCGCGCTCGTCGATCTGCGCTACGCCTCGGACGCGACGGCACGCGCCGCCTCCGAGGCGCCCGGCTACGTCGCCGCCGCGCGCGCCACCGTGAAACACCTTTGGGAGACGCTGGGGCCTCTTGATTCCGACGCGCCCGGCGCCGCGACACGCGGCGTCATCGTGCGCATCCTCGTTTTGCCCGGACACGCCGACGAGGCCGTCGAGAACCTCGCCTGGCTCGCCACCGCCTGTTCGCCCCGCGTCCACGTCTCCGTGATGAGCCAGTACGCACCCGCGTTCAAGGCCTGCGAGACGCCCCCCTTCGACCGTGTCGTCACAAAGGACGAATACGAGACCGTCACCGAGGCGGCGGCGGACTTCGGGTTTGAAAATGGCTGGATCCAAGGCTTTGCGAGCCGCGACGCCTCCTCGGACCTCGTCGGGGAAAACATGTCTTCCGGCGAAGGCTCCGTCGGCCTCCCAAATGGAAACGGTGCCCATTCTCCCGTGTGCCGTCCATCCTGACAGATGCCGTTCTGACGCCTGCCGCCGAATGCGAATGGCCGACGGTCCTGCCGTTCCTTCACTTCCACCGTTCCCTGCCTTCACTTCCTCCGTTCCCTGATCGAAGAACGGTTTCCCCAATCTCCACTCCTTTGACCTTCAAAGGCGTCTGTGATTCTTAAGGACCTTTGATTTTTCCGCACCATAATCTCATTGCGTCCAATCCCGTCTTCTGCTATCATTCCCACATGTCCACGAACAGAAAAGCCCCTCCATCCGGCCCCGCCGCGCCGTCCCGCCCACTCCCGGCGGGCGGTGCCGC
>URIT01000115.1 GCA_900547945.1 uncultured bacterium | reverse complement strand
GCGGGCGCACCCTCAATTCGACTGGTGGGCTGCGCAACCCACTAACCCATTACGTGATAAGATTGCTATCCGCAACCGTTTTTGATATATTTGCGTTGCGTTTGCGATATGTAGGTCATCGACCCGGCCATCACGGCGGCTTCGGTCTCCGTCCTGGCAAAGGCAATTTCGTAGAAGGTCGTTTCAAGGAATGAAGAGTCAAAGAAGAGTCGTCGTCACGGGCATGGGAATCGTCAGCCCGCTTGGAAATTCGGTCGAGGCGGCGTTCGCGCGCCTGAGGACGTTCGAGAACTGCGTGCAGGCGCTGCCCGAGCTGGAAGAGTACCGGGGCCTCAACACGCGCCTCGGGTGCCGGACGGCGTTCGAGAAGCCCGCGCACTGGACGCGCAAGACGACGCGCACGATGGGCGTCGTCTCGATGTACGCGCTCGCGGCGACGGAGCAGGCCCTCGTCCAGGCGGGCCTCGACGACGCGACGCTCCAGAACGGCCGCACGGGCGTCGCCTACGGATCCTGCTCGGGGTCGATCCCCCCGCTTCTCGACTTCTACGCGATGCTCAAGACGAAGGAGGTCGCGGGCATCACGAGCGGCACGTACATCAAGCTCATGCCGCAGACGACCGCCTGCAACCTCTCCGTCCACTTCAAGACGCACGGTCGCCTCGTCCCGACGGGTACGGCCTGCACGAGCGGTTCGCTCGCCCTCGGCAGCGCCGCCGAACTCATCCGCTGGGGCGTGCAGGACGTCATGATCGCCGGCGGCGCGGAGGAGTTCAGCGCCACCCAGGTCGCGATCTTCGATACGCTCTACGCGACCTCCCTCCGCAACGACGCCCCCCGCACGACGCCCGCGCCCTACGACGCGGACCGCGACGGTCTCGTGATCGGCGACGGCGCCGGAACCTTCATCCTCGAAGAATACGAACACGCCCGCGCACGCGGCGCGACGATCCTCGCCGAACTCGCCGGCTTCGCCGAGACGACGGACGGCACGCACGTCACGAACCCGAACGCCGCGACGATGTCCTCCGCGCTGCGGGGCGCCCTTGCGGACGCCGGGATCGACGGCGCGGCGATCGGCTACGTCAACGGACACGGCACCGCCACGAAGGCCGGCGACATCGCCGAGACCGCCGCGACGCGCGCCGTCTTCAACCGCGCCGTCCCGATCTCCTCCCTCAAGAGCTACGCCGGCCACACGCTCGGCGCGTGCGGGGCCATCGAGGCCGCGCTCACCGTGAAGTCCCTTGTGACGGGCTGGTACCCGCCCACGCTCAACCTGCGCCATCCCGATCCGGACTGCGCCGAGCTCGACTACATCTCCGGCGAGGGGCGCGCGCTCGACGCCGAGTACGCGATGACGAACAACTTCGCCTTCGGCGGCGTCAACACGTCGCTCGTCTTCCGGCGTGTCTAGGGCGGTGACAGGCGGGGCGTTGTGCGTGCTTGCGCTCCTGCTCGCCGGGAGTGGCTGCCGGACGATCGACGACCGCCTTGCAGGGGCCGCGTCGCCGCAGGAGATCGCCCAGGCGACGGCCGACTATTACGTCGCCGACGCGCAGGACGAAAGCTGCGCCGTGGCGGTCGTGACGCCGGAGGGGACCACCTTCGCCTGTGCGGGCGCGGCGACGGCGCACACGCTCTTCCGCATCGCCTCCCTCTCGAAGTTCTTCCTCCATCCCGTCCTCCTGAACCTGCACGCCGAGGGGCGGCTGAACCTCGACCGCCCCGTCACGGCGTATGCGAAGCTGGACCTGCCGCCGGAGTACGGCGCGGTCACGCTGCGGGACCTGCTGCTGAACCGCAGCGGACTGCCGCGCGAGTTCATTGTCCGCTGGGAGCCGTTCGACATGCTCGTGGCCTTCAGCTGCGGCTTCTTCGGCACGCACATCTACGCGGCCTTCGACACGCGGGAACGCTTCGCGCGGATGGCGTGGCGCCCGTGGTGGCGGCATGCCGTGCGGGCGCGGCGGGAAATCTACTCCAACGTGGGGTTCGGCCTTCTCGGCATGGCGGTGGAGGACGCGCTCGGGAAGCCGCTGGAGGCGGTTCTCCGGGACGAGCTGACGGGGCCGCGGCATCTCGCGGACACGACCTACGAGCCGACGGGCGACCAGACGAACCGGCTCACGCGCGCCTGTGCGGGGCATTTGCCGTGGCTGGTGAGAAGGAGGCACGAGGTGCCGGACCACCGCCTCGGCGACGCGCTGCGGGCGACGGGCGGACTCTTCTCGTCCGCCGCCGACTGCGCGGCGCTCTTCGCGTCCTACTGGCCTCTTGTCGATGCGCAGCTGCGGGAGCGGGAGATCGCGTCCTGTCCGGACGAGGCGGTCTTCGGCCTCCTGCGCGTCCACGTGCTGCCGTCCGGCCGCCGCGTCCTCTACCGCGCGGGCATGATCTACGGCGGCGCGTCGTTCGTCGGCTTCGATCCCGGGACGCGCACCGTCGTCGTCATCCTGCGCAACGTGACGAGCTGGCCCGACAAGCGCGGTTTTGCGGTGATGGAGGCGCTGCGCGCACGTCAGCCACAAAACCACCCTCCGCGTCCGCGTGCCTCCGCGCGCCCGCCCGGCCCCACGTTCGGCTGTCGGACACCCCGCGCACGGGGCGGGCCGCCGAGGACGTCGGCCCCTACCACCGTTCCGCCCCGACGCGGGGCGTCCGAACGGGCCCCGACGCGGGGCGTCCGAACGGGCCCCGACACGGGGCGTCCGAACGGCCCCGACGCGGCCCGGCGTGCGGCCTTAGGCGCGTTCCTGCGCGACCGTCACGAGGAGGTAGGCGAAGAACGACACGATCCAGAGGCCCGCCTCCAGGCGCGAGATCTTGCCGTCCTCCCTCGGTCGGCGCAGGTTCAGCCCGAAGAGACCGATGGAGAGCGAGAGCGCGACCATCACGCCGAGGTCGCGCGTGAGGATGGCGGGGGAGACGTCGCGGAACGGGCTGATCGTGCCGCTCACGCCCACGACCACGAGCGCGTTGAAGAAGTTCGAGCCGATGATGTTGCCAAGCACGAACTCGTGCTGTCCCTTCCGCGCCGAGACGACGGCGGAGGCGAGTTCCGGCAGCGACGTGCCCGCCGCCACCACGGTCAGGCCGATGAAGAGTTCGGAGACGCCCATCGCGCGCGCCAGGTCGATGGCGCCCCAGACGAGGAGGTGCGAGGAGGCGACGAGGACGGCAAGCCCGATGACCAACATCGCCCACGGGTGCCGCACGTCCGCCGGCGCGTCCGCCTCCGCGACGGCGCCCGTCGGCTGGCTGCGCCGGTCGAACCAGCAGTAGGCCGGAAGGAGAACCGCGAAGGCGCCGAGCGAAAGCAGGCCGTCCAGGCGCGAGAACGTCCCGCCCGCGCGGACGAGCAGGCAGGAGAGGAACGAGACGCCGACGAGAAGGGGGACGGCGAAGGCGATGATCGCGGGGCGGACGCGGATGGGCCGGATGAGCGCCGCGACGCCCAGGACGATCGCGATGTTGAAGATGTTGGAGCCGTAGGCGTTGCCGAGCGAGAGGTTGGCGTGCCCCATGAAGCCCGAAAGGGCCGAGACGGCGAGTTCCGGCGCGGACGTCCCGAAGCCGATCACGACCATGCCGATGACGAACGGCGAGACGCCGAGCGCCTTTGCGACGGCGGCCGAGCCGTCCACGAACCGGTTGGCGCCCCAGGTCAGCAGCCAGAGGCCGCCGGCCACGAAAAGCAGGGCAAGGCACAGCGGAATGTCCATGTACATGTTACTTTCTCTCCTGTTGCGTCCGTTTCCGAGGGCGTGCATCCACGCCGCCCTTCTTTCTAATGTAAATGCCGGAACGGGGAGTCCGGGTTCATGGAACCGTGCGAAGCCACATTTTCTTTCATAAAAAGCGGGCAGACGATTCGTTGACGCGCAACGGGCGAATCGAATATGGTAAAATACCGCCATGCAGTCGCGATTGGAAAGGTATGCCATGCGGATGATGTCGAAGGTGGTTTTGTTTGGCTTCACGGGCGTTCTGCTTGCGGCGGCGGGCAGGAGCGACGAGGCGCCCCCGCGTCTCTTCCCGTTTCCGATGGAGGGCGAGGGATTGTGGAGCGCCTGGGACGGCGGCGCGAAGCGCGCCCCGGCGGGTTCCGGGGGCTTCATCCGCGCGCAGGGCAACCACTTCGTCGACGAAACGGGCGCGGTGCGGCGGTTCCTCGGCGTCAACCTCTACGGCCCCGCGCAGCTGCCCGGTCGGGCCGACGCCGAACGGACGGCGAAGCGCCTCTCCTGGTGGGGCGTCAACGCCGTGCGCCTCTTCCCGCAGTACACGTGGCAGCTGCGGAAGGACCGTGACTACGCAAAGGGCATCGACCCCGCGCTCCTCGACCGCTTCGACGACTTCTTCGCGCAGCTCAAGGCGCGCGGCATCTACGCGACCGTCAACCTCCACTCGGCGCGCACGGCCGGCTACCGCTTCCCGGGCTTCAGGCAGACGATGAAGGAGAACAAGGGGCTCGACAACTTCGATCCCACCTTCATCCAGCACCAGAAGGACTTCATCCGCACGTTCTTCGACCACGTGAACCCCTACACGGGCCTTGCCTACCGCGACGAACCCGCCGTGATGAGCTGGGAGGTCAACAACGAGTGCGCGCTCCCCATCGCCTGGTTCCGCTGGAACCTCTGGGAGAAGCTGACGCCGCCGTTCCGCGCCGAGCTGACGCGCCAGTTCAACGCCTGGCTGAAGGGGAGATACGGGACGACGGACGCCCTGCGCGCGGCGTGGCGCGCGGAATCGCCCGCGCGGCCCGTTCTGCCGGACGCGGCGGCCTGGACGGACGCGGCCGCTTTCACGCGGGCGAACTGGTACACGGAGGGCTACGGCCGGGGCGGGCAGGGTCCGCGTGCCTACCGGTTCGATCCGTCCTCCGGCACCGTCTCGGTCGATGCGACGGCGGTGCGGAAGTTCGCGCTCGTCGGCGTACCGCTCGCGGCGGGCGAGGTCTACGAGGTCGCGCTCCGCATCCGCTCGGAGAAGCCGGGCGCGGCCATCCTGAAGGTGGGGCAGCACGGGCGGCCCTACGGCGGGCAGGGCGTGCTGCGCACGTTCGCGACGGGGCCGGAGTGGCGGGAGGTGCGCGTCCGCACGGCGGCGCGCGTCGCGGACGCCGACAACCGCGCGCAGGTCGAGTTCACGGTGCGCGGCGCCTACGAGATCGCGGGCCTCTCCCTCGTGCGCGGGGGCGTGCTGGAACTCGGCGCGGACGAGACGCTGGAGGCCGCGACGGTCGTCCCCTCCGCCGAGGGCTCGGCGACGCGCGCGCGCGACGTCTCGGAGTTCGTCTTCGACGTGGAGGACCGCTACTGGCGGGAGATGGTGGACTACGTGAAGGACGAGATGAAGGCGCGCGCCCCCGTGAACGCGGGGACGTTCGACTACGGCGCCGGCTACGCCCAGGCGCACGGCGACTTCATCGACAACCACTTCTACTACGAGGGGCTCGCCGTCTGGCCGGGGCGCGCGTGGGACCCCCGCAACTGGCACTGCGCCAACAAGTCGCTCGTCGCCGGCCTCGACGTGAAGACCGCGAAGGGCTTCGCGAGCCGTGTCTTCGGGAAGCCGTTCACGCTCAGCGAGGCGAACCAGATGCACCAGATGACGACGGCGGCCGACTTCTTCCCGATCCTCCTCTCGGTCGCGGCGTTCCAGGACTACGCCGCCGTCCACGCCTACACGTGGACGCACGAACGGAACCACGCCTACGGCGCGACGCGCTTCCTCGACCTCAACGGCAACGCGAAGAGCCTTGCGCACTGGCCCGCCGCGCGCAACATGTTCGTGCGCGGCGACGTGCGGAGCGGGTTCACGGAAGCGGCGCGGATCGTCTACGACGTCGGGCGCGCGGAGGAGCGCGAGGCCCTCCACCGAACGGGCTTCGCGCGCGAGACGCACGTCTTCGACGAGGACCCGCTCGCCGCGCTCAAGGCCGCGACGGGCCTGCACTACGTCGACCTGCCGCGCGGCGCGGGGGTGCCGGACGGGGCGGCGGCACCGCGCGTCCGCCCGGATCCGCCCGAGCGGAAGGCCGTCTCCTCCACGGGCGAGCTCGCGTGGGACGCGGCGACGCCCGGCCGCGAACGCTACACAGTCGATACGCCCCGCACGAAGTTCGCCTCGCTCTTCGGCCCCGCCGGCGCCGCCCACCGCTTCCGCGACGGCACGTCGTTCACGCTGGGCGACACGCTCATGGGCTGGGCGGCCCTCTCCTACACCGAGACGAAGACGGACGAGGGGCTTCTCGCGGCGACGGGCTACCAGCAGCCGACGGGCGCGGTGCTGCAGGTCTACGGCGGAAAGACGCCGCTTGCGCCCGCAGACGGCGTGAAGGCGCTCGGGAAGCGGATCACGACCTGTGCGGCGATGGGCGATCTGCCGTTCCTCTGCGAGGGCGTGCGCGCGACGGTCCGCCTCCCCGCGCCGAAGGGCGGGGGGGGCGTGGTGCGTGGTCGTCACGCCGCTTGACGGCAACGGACGCGCGCAGGGCGCGCCGCGTGTGGTCACGTGCGTGGACGGCTTCGCGACATTCGAGATCTCCGAGGCGTTCCGCACGGTCTGGTACCGCGTCGCGTTCCGCACGGCGAACGATGCATGGAGCGCCGGACGTGCAGGAGCGCCTCCCTCCCAGATGGGGGGCGAAGCGACCAGGCCGTCCGCGAATTAACCAAATCCTAACACGGCCTTTGCCTGTTCCTAACGTTCGGTCCCTATACTGAGGGGCCAGGTACAAAGAAGGAACAGGCATGAACATACTGCAGTTGACGACGACGGTGCTGGGGGGCCTCGCGCTCTTCATCTACGGCATGGGGCTGATGTCCGAAGGGCTCACCCAGATCGCCGGGGCGCGGATGAAGGCCGTGCTGGGATACGTGACGCGCAACCGCGTCTTCGCGATCCTGGCGGGCGCGGGGGTGACGGCGCTCATCCAGAGTTCGAGCGCGACGACGGTGATGACGGTGGGCTTCGTGAACGCGGGCCTCCTGTCGCTGCAGCAGGCGATCGGCGTCGTCTTCGGGGCGAACATCGGCACGACGATGACGGGTCAGCTCGTCTCGTTCAACCTCGCCGACATCGCGCTGCCGGCGGTGGTGGTGGGCGTGGCGGGGACGATGGCCGCGCGGCGCCTGCGCACGCGCGCGTTCTGGCGGGCAGTGCTGGGGTTCGGCCTTCTCTTCTTCGGCATGAACATGATGAGCCACGAACTCAAGAGCCTCGCGAAGCTGCCGGAGTTCGTGCGGGTCTTCTCGGTGTTCGACTGCGCGCCGTCGGCGGCGGGCTACCTGCCGCTGGGCAGCGTGCTGGGTGCCATCGCCGTCGGCACGCTCTGCACGATGGTGGTGCAGAGCTCGTCGGCGACGATCGGCATCACGATCGCCCTCGCGGAGGCGGGGCTGATCAACATCTGGACGGCCGTGCCGATCGTCCTCGGCGACAACATCGGCACGACGGTGACCGCCGCGCTCGCCGCGATCGGCACGAACGCGAACGCGAAGCGCACCGCGCTCGCGCACGCGCTCTTCAACGTGATCGGCACGGTCCTGCTCGTCTCGACCTTCCCGTTCGTCTTCGCCAACGGGGCGGGGGAGCGGGCGCCGGCCTTCTTCCACCTCGTGAACGCCAGCGCGGAGGGGGACGTCTTCGCGGGCGCGAACCTGGGGCGGCACGTCGCGATGGCGCACACGCTCTTCAACGTCACGAACGTCGTCGTGCTCGCGTTCTTCATCCCCCTGCTGGCGCGCATCTGCGAGCGGCTGATCGGGGAGGGGAAGTCGGGGCGCACGGTCCTGCTCGAACCGCACCTGCTCGCCTCGCCGGAACTCGCGCTCCACGCCGCGACGCTCGCGCTGGGCGACATGACGCGCCGGGCGTGGACGGTCGCCTCGGCGGCGCTCGCGACGTGCCTCGGGAAGGCCGCCGTGGACGCCGACTCCATCGAGAACGCGGAGAACGGCGTGGACGCGATGCAGGCCGACATCCGCGCCTACCTCATCCAGATCTCCCAGCGTAGCCTGACGGACCGCCAGGCGTGCATGATTCCCGAGGTCATCCACTGCGTCAACGACGCCGAGCGCATCAGCGACCTCGCCCTGCGCGTCTACCGCAAGACGAACCGCGTGCGCGGTACGCTGCCGGCGGACGTGCGGGCCGACGTCGCCACCGTCATCGGCCAGGTGCGCCTCTTCGCCCACGCCACGGTCGAGGCCATCAAGACGGGCCGCCCGATCGCCGAGGACCCCGTTGCGCTCGAAAACGCCATCCACACGGCCGTGCGGAAGGCGACGCGCGCGTTCTCCGCGCACCTGCACGATTCGGGCGAGCGGACCGAGGGCGACCTCGCGGTGCTTGCGGTCTTCTCCTGCCTGCGCGACATCTCGCGCCATCTCGGCAACATCGCCACGCGCATCCCCGGTTTGTGGTAGACTAAGGCCATGGCAAACGAGAAGATAGCGGTTGTGGAGGACGACGCGGCGATCCGGCGCGTGCTGGCGCTCGCGCTCAAGTCGGCGGGGTATCGGGTCGAGACGGCCGACGCGGGCGACGTGGGGCTGGACCTCGTCCAGCGCACGCGCCCGGACCTCGTCCTCCTCGACCTGATGCTGCCGGGTCTGGACGGCCTGACGGTCTGCCGCCGCCTGCGCCAGGCCCCCGAGACGGCGGCGATGCCGATCATCATGCTGACCGCGAAGGGCGAGGAGCGCGACGTCGTCGCGGGCCTCGACGCCGGGGCGAACGACTATGTGACGAAGCCGTTCTCCAAGGCCATCCTCCTCGCGCGCATCCGCGCGTTCCTGCGCACGGCCGGGCAGGAGGCGGGTCCGCTCGCCCTCGACGGGCTCGTCTTCGACGAGGCCGCGCACGCCGTCGCGCTCAACGGCGCGCCGCTCGATCTCACGCTCAGCGAATACCGCATCCTCGAACTGCTCGTGCGCAACGTCCACCGCGTCTTCACGCGCGCGCACATCATCGACCGCATCTCCGACGGGCAGAAGTGCGTGACCGACCGCACGGTTGACGTGCTGCTCGTGGGACTGCGGCGGAAGCTGGGGGCCTGGGCCGCCCACGTCAAGACGATCCGCGGGGTCGGCTACCGTGCGGAATAGACTCTCCATCTCCGCCTTCATCCTGCTGGCCGCCGTCGCGTTCACGGCGCTTCTCCTCATTCCGCCCGCCGCGCGCATCACGGTGCTGCGCCTGGACGGAACCGTCGTCTACGACAGCGACCACGCGCAGGAGAACCACGCGGGCCGCGTGGAGTTCCAGAAGGCCCTGCGGGGCGAGTCCGCGTCCGTCATCCGCCACTCGGAGACGACGGGCACGGACCTCCTCTACAGCGCGATGCGCTTCGGCGGGCTCGTCGTGCGGCTCGCCGTCCCCATCCGGGGGCTCTTCGCGCCGCTCCTCCTCGCGCGGACCGGCTTCATCCTCGCGGGTGTCCTCGGCGCCCTGACCGCCTTCCTGCTCGTGCGCTTCGGGCGGAAGATCGACACGGCGCGGGCCAACGAGGCCTTCCGCCGCGAGTTCACCGCCAACGTCACGCACGAGCTGCGCACGCCGCTCACCGCCCTCCTCGGCGCGGTGGAGATGCTGGGCGATGGTTCGTCGCTCACCGAGGCGGAGCGGACGGAACTCCTCGACATCATCCGCGAACAGGCGGGGCGGCTGAACGCGCTCTCCGGCGACGTGCTCGCGCTCGCGCAGCTGGAGCGCGGGCAGCAGGAGGACGCGCACGGCGCGTTCGCGCCCGTGGACACGGCGGAGCTCCTGAAGCGCGTCGCCGAGCTGGAGGCTCCGAAGGCCCGGGCGCAGGGCATCGAGCTGGCCGTCGCGCAGGGGGACGCCGCAACCGTCCAGGGCGACGTGCAGCTGCTGGAACAGGCGCTCGTCAATCTCGTCGAGAACGCCTTGCGCTATTCGGGGTCCGACCGCGTCGAACTCTCCTGCCACGTGCGCGACCGGCGGGCCGAGCTTGCGGTCGTCGACTTCGGCGTGGGCATCGCCGCGCGGCACCTTCCGCGCCTCTTCGAGCGGTTCTACCGCGTGGACAAGGCGCGCAGCCGCGCCCTGGGCGGGACGGGCCTCGGGCTCGCCATTGTCAAGCACATCGCGCAGGTCCACGGCGGCGACGTCGCCGTGTCGTCGGAGCCGGGGGTGCGGACGGAATTCCGGCTCGTGCTGCCGCTGTAGGGGGGCGGTCGCGACAAGCGCGACCCTCCCGGGAGGAGGGGCGGTCGCGACAAGCGCGACCCTCCCAGGAGGGACTGTAGGGGGGCGGTCGCAGTACGGACGCGGGGAGGGTCGCGCTTGTCGCGACCGTACTCCCGGGAGGGACGCAATTCATTGCGGTCGCAGTACGGACGCGGGGAGGGTCGCGCTTGTCGCGACCGTACGCCGCGAAAAATCCTTTTCCAATTGACAATCCGTCTGGAGGATGGTAAAAAGAACGTGCATAAAACTTTGAAAAGGAGGTTCGCATGAAGACTGGGACAAGGTTGGCGGCGTGGCTGGGCAGGGCGGCCGCGCTGGGCATGGCCGCGCATGCGGCCGTGGCGCCAGATTTCGGCGAGGTCTCCGTGCAGAAGGTGCCGGCGGGCGAGACGGCGGCTGCGGAGACGCTCACCTTCGGCGACCGCGCGGGCTTCTACAAGACGGGCGCGGGGACGCTCGTCCTCGACGCCGGTCGGCTCGCGCGCACGACGGACGGCCGCCTCTCGGTGCTGGAGGGCGCGGTCGCCGTCACG
>URIT01000114.1 GCA_900547945.1 uncultured bacterium | reverse complement strand
CGGACGGCGGCATGAGCAACTTTCCCTGACAAGGTCACTTTCTTGTCATACACCCTACAGCGCGGCGACGTATCCCCTTCACCGCGACTTCGCGACCTTCTGCAGGACGGCATTGCGGATGAGCTTGCGCAGCTTCAGCGCGCCGAGGATGAGCAGGACGACCGCAAGGCAGAAGAGGACCGCCGCGCCGATCGCCGTCACGCCGCCGGCGGCAAAGCCCTGCTTCATCCATTTCGCGAAGCTGTCGAGGAAAAGCTGGAGGACGGCCGTTCCCGACGTGAGGACCATGAAGCACATCGGCAGGAAGGCGATCCACCAGCGGAGATGCTTCTTGAACAGCCACAGCGAGGCCGTCAGGAGCGTGAGGGAAGCGAGCATCTGGTTCGCGGAGGCGAACATCGTCCAGAGATTCGCCGACATCGACGGATTGAAGACGAGCAGGTAGATGCCGATCAGGACGACAATCGTCGTCGCGACGTACATGTTGCGGTTGAGGCGCACGACGAGAGGCTGCGGCCGCGCCACGGCGCCGGGCGCCGTCACGCCCGACGGCTGCGCCGTCGTCGACCAGATCTCCTGCCACACGAAGCGCGCGAGGCGCGTGCAGGCATCCACCGACGTCATGAGGAACGCCGCCACGGCGAGGAGCATGAAGCTTTCCGCCGTCTTCTCCGGAAGCCCCATCTGTCCGCAGAAGGACGCAAGCCCCTGCGCGAAGAGCTTCACGGGCGGCAACGTCGCGAGCCCCGTCTTGAGGTCGGCCTGCGTGCCGCACGCGACGGCGAGAAGCGCAAGAAGCGCGACGACCCCCTCCAGGAGCATGCCGCCGTAGCCGATGGGACGGATGTGCCGTTCGTTGTCGAGCTGCTTCGAGGTCGTCCCCGAGGCGACGAGCGCGTGGAAGCCCGAACAGGCCCCGCAGGCGACCGTCACGAAGAGCAGCGGGAAGAGCGTCTTCGAGCCGCCGCCCGCCGCCGGGAGGGTGAAGCCCGAGAAGGCGTCGATCTGGATGGTCGGATGAACCCACAGAACGGCCACGAGGCCAATCGCGAGCATCGCGTAGAGAAGATAGCTGTTGAGGTAGTCGCGCGGCTGGAGGAGGAGCCACACGGGCAGCGTGGAGGCGACGAAGCAGTAGACGAAGAGCACGATCACCCAGACCGTGCGCGCCGTCTGCGCCGTGACGCCGAAAAGCGCCACAAGGTCGCACGGATAGAGGACGCCGAACCACACAAGCAGGAAGAGGACGGGGACGAAGACGAAGCTCGCCCACTTGACGCTCCAGTGGAACCGGTAGACGCAGACGCCGAAGAGCGCCGCCTCGAAGATGCCGAGGAGCGAGGAGGTCGCCACCTCGGGGTTCGAGACGAAGGAGTCCGCCACCTGCCCCGTGAAGACGGACATCACGAGGACGAGCGCCGCGAAGCAGAACAGGAGGAAGATCATCTTGCCGGGCCGCCCCAGCACCTCCTCGATGACGGAGCCAATGGACTTGCCCTCGTGCCGCACGGAGAGGAAGAGCGTCACCATGTCGTGCATCGAACCGATGAAGATGCAGCCGAGGACGATCCAGAGCGCGACCGCCGCCCAGCCGAACTCCGCGGCGAGAACAGGCCCGACGATCGGTCCCGCCCCCGCGATGGCGGCAAAGTGGTGCCCGTAGAGGACGACCGGATGCGCCGGCACGTAGTCGACACCGTCGCCGAGCGTATGGGCCGGTGTCGGACGGGACGGATCGACGCCGAGGCTCTTCGCGAGGAACTTCGAATACCACGCATACGCGGCCGCAAAGCACGCGCAGCCAAGCAGCAGCAGCAGGGCTCCGTTCATTTCGCAATCCTCACGCGACGGCCTTCGACGGAAAGACGCCCCGCCGCCAGAAGACGCAGGGCCTCGGGGAACGCGAGGTGCTCCTGCACCTGGATGCGCGCATGGAGCGTCTCGGGCGTGTCGTCCTCCTGGACGGGGACGCACTTCTGGACGATGATGGGCCCCGAATCCGTCCCCGCATCGACGAAATGGACCGTCACGCCCGCGACCTTGCAGCCGTAGTCGAGCGCCTGCGTCCAGCTGTGGACGCCCGGGAACGCCGGCAGCAGCGCGGGATGGATGTTCAGGACGCGCAGCGGGAACGCCGCGAGCAGCTTGGGCTTGACGATGCGCATGAACCCGGCGAGGACGACCGTGTCGCAGCCGGCCGCCTTCAACAGCTCGATGCAGCGGTCCTCGGCCGGCCCCTCAAGCTTCGTCTTCCACGGCGCGCAGTCGAGCCACTGGCAGGGGAGGCCGTGCTTCCGCGCGCGCTCAAGGATGTAGGCATCCGGCACGTCCGCAAGGACGATCCGGATCTCCGCGTCGAGTTCGCCCTTCTCGATCGCGTCCACGATCGACTGCATGTTCGAGCCCGAGCCCGAACCCAGCACGCCCAGTTTCAAGGTTGCCATGAACGTCCTCCTGAACAGAACTCAGATCCGGTTCGGCGTCTCGATGCCCAGCAGCGAAAGCCCCTTCGCGAGAACCTTTCCGAAGAGCGCGCAGAGCGCGAGGCGGGCGTCGCGCACGGCGGGCTCGCTCTTGAGGATGGGCGCGCGCTGGTAGAACGAGCTGTAGAGCTGCGCGGTCTGGAAAAGATAGTCGGCGAGGACGCTTGGCTTGTAGCTCTCGGCCGCGCGGAGGACCGTGGGGCCGAACTGGAGAAGCTGGAGGGCGAGCTGCTTCTCGACGGGCGTGCCGAGCGCGAACGCGGCGGAGGCGGGCGCGCCGCCGGCCTTCTCCATGAGCGAGCAGACACGGGCGTAGGCGTACTGGAGGTAGGGGCCGGAATTGCCCTCAAGGGCGAGTGCCTTGTCCCAGCTGAAGTCGATGTCCGTAATCGGGTCGTGCGAGAGGTCGGAGTACTTGACGGCGCCGAAGCCGATCTGCTCGGCCAGCTTCTCGTCGCCGCCGCGGTCCTTGACGATCTCGTGCGCGCGGCGCACGGCCTCGGCGAGCAGGTCGTCCAGCTTGATGAGGTTGCCCTCGCGCGTGGAGATGGCCTTGCCCTGGTAGCTCATGAGGCCGAACGGCACGTGGACGAGCTTCACGGCGTAGCCCATCTTGCCCGCGATGTTGAACCACTGCCTGAAATGGAGCTGTTGGCGCGCGTCGGTGACGTAGATGATGCGCTCGGGATCGTACTCCTTCACGCGCAGCTCCACGCACGCGAGGTCGCTCGTCGTGTAGTTGTAGCCGCCGTCCGACTTGCGGACGATCGCGACGCCCAGCTTCTCGGCTTCGAGGTTGACGACGAGCGCGCCTTCGGACTCGACCGCAAGCCCCATCTCCTGGAGGCGCGCCACGACGCCCGGCATCGTGTCGTTGTAGTACGACTCGCCGCGATAGGTGTCGAACTTCACGCCCAGCTTGTCGTACATCCGGTTGAACTCGGCGATCGAGATGTCGATGAACTTCTTCCAGAGCGCCCGGTTCGCGGGGTCGCCCCGCTGCAGCTTCACGAGCTCGGCCTTGCACGCCTCCTTCCACACGCCGTCCGCCTCCTTGGCCTTCGCCGCCGAGAGGACGTAGCACTTTTCGAGGTTGGCGACGGAGAGGTGTTCGCGCTCGTCCTCGGTGAGCAGTTCGCGGTAGCCCTTGATGAGGATGCCGAACTGCGTGCCCCAGTCGCCGAGGTGGTTGTCGGCAACCACGTCGTAGCCGAGCGCGCGGTAGATGCGGTCGATCGCGTTGCCGATCACGGTTGAGCGGATGTGGCCGATGTGCATCTGCTTGGCGGCGTTCGGGGAGGAGTAGTCGATGACGACCCGCTTGCCCGCGCCCGTCTGGGGGATGCCGAGCGTGGCCGTGCCGGAAAGGGCCGCGAGCCGGGCGGCGAGCCAGTCGGTCGAAACCGTGATGTTGAGGAAGCCGGGCCCGGCCAGTTCGACCTTCTCGATGAAGTCCGGCTTCGTCTCCATCAGCTTCGCGAACACGGCCTCGGCGATCTTGCGCGGCGGCAGGCGCAGCACCCTGGCGCTCGCCAGCGCGTCGTTGCACTGGAAGTCGCCGAACCGAGGATCCGTGGCCGGCACGGCACGGATCTTCGCGAAGTCATTTCCCGGAAACGCGGCCTCGAAACCGCCCCTCAACCATTCTTCAATCGACATACGTCTTCTTGTCCTTCACACGCTCAAAATTTCTCCGGTCACGCGGGATGCGTGCCCCTACCAACACTCACTCAAAATTTCTCCGATTACGCGGATCGCCCGCCCCTACCCAAAGCCGTTAAAGGTTGCCACCGTTCTTCTTGGCGAGCTTCTGGAGCTTCTTCGCCATCGCAAGCTTGTCCACGGCGCTCAGGTGGTCGACATAGAGGATGCCGCTGAGGTGGTCCGTCTCGTGCAGGAGGGCGCGCGCGAGGAAGCCGCGCGCCGTCACGATCTGCGGCATCCCGTGGGCGTCCGTGTACTGGCACGTCACCTGGGCGGCGCGCACGACCGGGGCGCTCATGTTCGGGAGGCTGAGGCATCCCTCCTTGCCGTCCTGCGAGCCCTCCGTCGCGACGATCACGGGGTTGAACATGACGAGGGGCATCGCGACGGCGGCGTTGAACGCGCGCGTCTCGTCGTCCTCCTCGCAGTCCGCCGGCACGTCGATGACGCACATCGCCTCCAGACGCCCCACCTGGGGGGCCGCGAGACCGACCCCGCGCGCCTTGTGCATCGTGTCCACCATGTCCTCCGCCAGCTGCACGAGCGCGGGGGTGACGGACGGAACCGGGCGCGCCGTCTCGCGGAGAACCGCCGCGCCGTATTTGACGATGTCAAGAACCATAACCTAGACTCCCGTTGACCCGAATCCGTCCGCACCGCGCTCCGTCGTGTCCGTTTCGGCGACTTCGACGACCTCGGCCCGGACGACGGACGCCACGACGACCTGCGCGACCTTCATGCCCTTCTCGACCGTGAACGGCTCCGCGCCGAGATTGACGAGGATGACGCCCACCTCCCCGCGATAGCCCGCATCGATCGTGCCGGGCGCGTTCAGGACGGTCACGCCATGCCGGAGGGCAAGCCCCGAACGGGGGCGCACCTGGGCCTCCGCGTCGGGCGGCAGCTGGAAGACGAGCCCCGTGCGCACGAGCGCGCGGTCGCCGGGCCGCAGCGTCACCGTTTCAATAGAACGAACGTCCATCCCGGAATCACCGGGATGGGCGTAGGTTGGCAGCTGCGCCGCAGGGTCAATTCGCCGAATCGCCAGCGTCATCGTCCCGCTCCGTCTCAACCGAGGAACCGGCCGTCGTCTCGTAGCCGATGCGATTCAGGTTCCAGTCCTGCCACGCGACCGGCAGGGCCATCGCCGCCCCGCGGCCCAGGTCGTCGCGGAGCTGCGCCCGGCTCATCTCGGCCTGGGCGGCGTCGCCCGGCTTGCGGTCCTCCACGTAGACGAGCAGCGCGTGACGCTTGCTGGCCGTGGAAATGAAGTCGGAGATCTGCCCCTTCGCGAGCTTCATCGTGGCGGGCGCGACGTACATCGCGTCGGGGAACGCGCCGCGCGCCATCGAGGAGACGGAGAAGACGGTCGAGGTCGTCATCGAGACCGCGCCGAACATCTTCGCGTCCACTGGCTTCTTGCCCTTCGCGATTTCCGCCGCCGCCAGCGCGCGCGCCTTCTCCACGCGCGCCTTGAACGCCTTCGCGCGGGCGTCCTCCAGCGCGTCGCCGCGAATGATCTCCTTCGCCTCGGCGAAGGACGGCACGTGCGCCTTCTCAAAGGCGTTCGTCGTCACGGCGCCGTCCGCATCCTTCGCGGCGAACGGCACGCGCTCGACGAGGTAGACCGCGTTGGTGCCCGCCGCCACGCCGTAGCGGGTGATGGCCGAATCGACGTCCAGCTCGGACACGGTGGAGAGGAAGTCGGGACAGTCGCGCACGATCTCCGACGGACGCGCCATGAAGCCCTTCACGTAGCGCCCGTCCAGCGAGAAGCGCCTGGAGGTCTGCACCTTCACCTTCTCCTCGGCGGCAACCTTCACGAGCAGATCGACGGAGTTGTCCATCGCCTTCTTCTCGTCCTGCGGGTAGACGCGGGCGAGCAGGTTCGTGCGGTACGCCTCGACGGAGGCGATCACCTGCAGTTCGCGTTCAAGGATCGGCTTGACCTCCTCGAACGTCTTCGTGACCGTGACGCCGTTCGTGCCCGTCGTCTCGAAGCGGGCGGACGTCGCGTCGTAGTGGTCGTGCATCTCGTCCTCGGAGATCTTGAACTGGGCGAGGCGGGCGGGCGCGTCGGCCTGGAAGCGCGCGAACTTCACCTGCACGCAGTCGGGCAGCGCGAAGGAATTCGTGTTCGCCCGGTAGTAGGCCTCCAACGCCTTGTCGTCGAGCTTCACCTTGTCGAACTCCTTGTCGATGTAGGAGGCGACACGCACTTTGAATTCGTCCGTCCAGTCGTTGACGGCCCCCGCAAGCTCGGTCGGCGACACCCACGTGGCGCTGCCCAGCACGACCGACTGGAGCTTCTGCAGCGAGATGCGGCGGCGGAGGTAGGCCTCGAACATCGGCGGCGTGAGGCCGTTCTCGCGCAACAGGCGCTCGTACTTCACCACGTCGAAGGCCCCGCCCTCCGAAAACGAGGGATCCCGGCGAATCGCCTCGCGCACATCCGCGTCGGTCGCCTCCAGGTGCATCGCCTTCGCAACGGCGAGCGCGGCGGCGGCGCGCCACGCCTCGCGGTTGGCCTCGGCGTTGGACATCCGGTTGTCGGACTGGCGGCCGATGCCGCGCGCGTCCTTCACGAGCGCGTCGAAGTAGGCGGCGTCAAGATCCTTGCCGCCGAGCGTGCCGACGGAGGGGCCGGAACCGCCGTCGCGGCTCACGAAGAGGAAGTCGAATGCGAAGAAGACCGAAATCGCGACGGCGAACACGCCCCAGACCCATTTGTTCTTGATGAGGCGGTTGAAATGATGGATGACCACGTTCTTGTCCTGTTCTGATGTTTCTACTGTAGCTTTACAGTTTACTTGTTTCTGTTCAAATCGCCTGGCGCGCGGTGCGGGAAATCAAATGTCCTCGTCGTCCTGGTCCTTCTTGTCGTCCGCCTTCTTGTCGTCCGCCTTCTCGCCGTCGGACGGCCCGGCATCCGCTTCGTCCTTGCCGTCCTTGGCCGGTACGGCCTCCACCGTCTCGGCCTCGTCGTCCTCGTCGTCGGCGGCGGCCTTCGTGCCCTTCGACGCTGCGGCATCGGGCACCTTGGTGGAGATCACGAGCTCGCCGGAGTTGACGTTCGAGCGCCCTTCCGCGAACGCGAAGCGGTTGAGCATGTCGCCCGACGCGCCGAACGTCATCATCGACACGCTCGTGCCGCCGCCGACGGACGCCTTCGCGCGGAAGATCTTGATGGCGCACTTCGGCGAAAGAAGGAAGTCGAGCGTCTTCGGCACGTCCTTGACCTCGCCCGTCTCGAAGTTCTTCTGCGTGCCGAGCCCCTGGTCGAGCGCGATCGTGCAGCCGCCGCTCTCGCCCCGGATCGAGGTGAAAAGCCGGTCGCCGGTCGTGCGGATGCGGATCTGGTTCGCGGCGCCCATGCGGGGAATCGCGTAGTGGTCGCCCTTGAGGGAGATCGTGCCCGTCACGCAGCGCACCACGGCCTCGTCGCCGTCGTGCGTGTTCGCGTAGTCGAACACGCTCTCGCCCGCGAGGTTCTCGCAGAAGAACGCGGGCGCGACGACCTTGAAGAGCCCCTCGCCCAGCGAACGCGGCAGCTTCAGCGTCACGCGCCCGCCCTTGAGCTCCAGCGCGCGCGCCGGCGCGCCGATCTCGATCTCGCGCGTCGCGAACTCCGCCGCGCGGTCAAGGACAACGGAGGACTTCTCGCCCAGCGCGAACTCCGCGCGCGGCGCCTCGGCGCCCTCGCCCAACGCACGGACAACCGAACCAAACGGATAATAGCGCCCTTCGGCGGCATCCACCCAGCCCGTCGTGCGCGGCTTGAGCACCTGCACCTTCCCCTCCACGCGCACGCAGCGCATCAGGGGATAGAACGCCTTCTCCGGCTTCGCCGCAGCAGGGGCCGCAATCTCGTCGGCGGGCTTCCCGGCCTCGGCCTCTTCCTGTGCAAAGACGGGCACAAAGGCGGTAAACGCGGAGACGGACGCCGCGGCGACCGCTGTCTTGAATGAAATTGTCCGATTCATGTAAGACCTTCCCTTCTCTTGTGGTTCACGTATTTTACAATTTTCCGTGCCTGAACGCAACTGCGATATCGCCCGACCCGCATCACGGTGCAGGGCGAACCCGGTCAGGGACGGGAGAGCAGTTCGAGGACGGGGCGGAGGATCTGCCCTTCCTCCGCGTACATGAGCCTGTCCAGGATGAACGGCAGATAGACGACCAGCATCGCGATGCCGAGGGCGGACTTCACCGGCATCGAGAGGAAGAACACGTTCAGCTGCGGCGCCGTGCGGTTCACGAACCCCAGCCCGATCGTCGCGAGGAACATGAGGATGATGACGGGCGCGGAGATGACGACCGTCGTCCGCAGCATCCCGTCCACCGCCCCGAGGAGGCGCACCGGCGCGTCCGGCGCGAACGACAGGCCCGCGCCGAAGACCGGCCAGATCCCGAAGCTCGCGTAGAGCGCCCCCAGGAAGACGAAGACGGCCCCCGAGACGAAGAAGACCGTCGTGACGATCTGCGAGAAGAAGAGGCCCGTCGTCGATTCCTGCGACCCCGAAAGCGGCGAATACACCTCGCCCATCGTCGCCCCCCGCTGGTTGTCGATGAAGTTCCCCACGTTCTCGGCCACCCAGAACGGCACCGCCGAGAAGAACCCGATCAGGAACCCCACCACCACCTCCTTCACGCCGACGACCGCGAGCATCCCCCAGCCCGGCTCGCCCGGCGGCATCGTGGCGAGCACGTGCGGCACGGCCAGCACGGCGAACGCGAGGATCGCCACGCGCCGCGCCGTCCCCATGATCATCGCCTCGCCGAACGCGGGGCAGACCATGAACGCCGCCCCGATGCGCACGGCCGCCAGGGCGAGCGCAATGATCAGACGATGGTATTCCAGGTAGGCCATGCGGAAAGTATAGCACATCCCCCGGTCGCGCAGGCGCGCGCCCCTCCGGCGCAAGGCGAAAAACCGCGTCCCGCCTCGCCTAGAACAGCACTTCGAGGTCGCAGACGCCGGAGAGGTCTTCAACCACGGCGTCCACGTAGGCGGAGTCGCCGATGCGCGAGACCGTGAACGGATGCGCTTCGCCGTTCACACGGAGGGCGCGCGCCGTCTTCCCCTGCGGCAGGAGGAGGTGCGCCGCCACGCGCCGCGCGGGCGAGCGGAGGAGGTAGCGCAGGCCGTTCGCGCGCAGGACATACTGGCAGTCCACGACCGCGCCCGACACCTCGTAGCCCGTGAAGTAGCGCACCTGCGTGTAGTCCGTGACGGGCCAGTGCGGCGAGAAGCGGATCGCGTCGTACGTGACGCCCGCGTCCACGATGCCCGCAAGGCCCTCGTCCACGGCCGAGAGGAGGCTCGCCGCGCCCCACGCGCTCGGGCCGCGCCCCTGCGGCTTCCGGTCCTGCGCGCCGTAGAGGAAGTAGACGCCGCCGTCGCGCGCGGCCATCTCCTTCACGCGCACGAGGATGTCCCAGCCGTAGGCTTCATAACCGTTCTCGAACGCCGCCTTGGCGAGCTCGCCCGCCGTGAACGGGCACACGGCGCCGTTCACGTACTCGCCCTTCGTGTGGCGGCCGAAGGCGGGCGTGTAGGGCGGATCGACCGTGAACCACTCGGCGAAGCAGTCCGTCGTCCGGCGGCGCGCGCGGTATTCCTCGATGGTCCTGCGGCAGTCGGCGACCGGCATGAGGCCGCGGTTCATGTCGTAGGCGGCGGAGAGCGAGAGGCGTTCGCGCTCGTGCGCGTCGACGGGCGGCACGTTGAGCGGCAGCTGGTGGAAGAAGAAGCGGCCGTTCCAGATGTGCTTGTACATCGCGGCCTTGAGGGCGTCCGCCCGCGCGCGCCAGGCAGCCGCCTTCGCCGTGCGCCCGAGGCGGCCGTTCAGCCACGCGAGCTGCGCCATCGCCTGGTAGACGCCGGAGTTGTCGCCGTGCATGATCGCCTGGGGCGTCGCGGGCGTGAGGACGCGGTTCGTGGAGGAGGCGGGGTCGAAGGTGAAGTCCCACGTGTCGATCGTGTAGCCGCGCTTCACGAGGCCGTGCGCGGCGTCCCAGCGCTTCGGGTCGGAGGTCATGTAGTCGATCGCCTTTTCGAGGCGCGGGAGGGCGCGCGCGAGCCAGGCGTCGTCGCCTGTCGCCTTGTAGCGGTAGGTGGCGCCCTCCACGACGAGGTACTCCACGTCCGCCTCGATCTCCAGGCGGACGAGGGCCATGTAGTCGGGCGGGTAGAACCGCACGCAGTCGGACGGCACGAAGCTCCAGTGGCGGTCGTCGAGCTGCTTGACGAGCTCGTAGAACTGTCCGTCCGCGCGCTGCGTGTCGAGGATGAAGTCGAGGAAGCTCGTGAGGTCGTACCCCCAGTGCCGCTGGGCCTTCATGATGTGGACGTGGTCGCGGATCCAGTTGAGGTTGCACGCGAGCTTGCGCCCGTCCACGAAGACGAGCTGCCGCCCCGCGTCGATCGTGCCGCGCAGCGTCTTCATGAAGTCCCCGAGCGCCGTGTCGCGCGTCGTCACGACGCCGGGGATCGCGAGCTCCACGTTGTTGTAGGACCCGCACCGGGGGCGCGCCCCCAGCGTGGAGCGCTGGCGCGGCAGCTGTTCGGGGAATGTCACCAGCCGCCCTTCGTTGAGCCCGTTCCCCGGCCAGAGCGGCGGCGTCGCCGTCGCGCGCGCGAGCGGCGCGAGCGCGGGCACACCGCGCGG
>URIT01000113.1 GCA_900547945.1 uncultured bacterium | reverse complement strand
CTGGGCCGTCGGCGCGAGGACGAGCAGGTGCGCAAGCGACCACGCGCCGCACGCCGTCCGCCGCGCGCGCGCGGCGAGCCAGTCGGCCGTTTCGTCGACCAGTTTCCGCTCCGGGTTCAGGAACGTGCGTTCATGGATCATGGGTTAGACCTCCACCCCGGCGTCGGCCAGGACCTTCTCGTGGACGCACTTCGCCGTGACGACGCCCATCTCCTTCAGGGACTCCAGCTGCCGCACCACGTTCGCCGGGCCCTCGCAGAGCTGTCCCTTCGCCTTCGCGTAGGCGTCGGCCAGGCCGTTCAGGCGCTTCCCCACGTCGGCGAACGTCGCGGAGAAGGTGGCGAACTTCTCGTACATCTTCGCCGCCGCCGCGAAGATCTTCTCGGCGTTCTCGTTCTGCGCCTCGCGGCTGCGGAGCAGCGCGACGACCTGCAGGCAGAGGAGGAGCGTCGTGGGGTTCACGATGATCACGTGCTTCCGGAAGGCGTCCGTCGCGAGCTTGCGGTCCCGTTCCATCGCGAGCAGGTAACTGCCCTCGTTGGGGATGAACATGAGGATGTAGCCGGCGGATCCCTTCACCCGCTTGGCGTAGTCCTTCCCGGCCAATTCCTCCATGTGCCGGCGCACCGAGGCGAGATGGGCCTTCGCCGCCGCCTCCCGCGCCGCGTCGTCTTCTGCGGCCACGTAGTCGAGATAGGCGGTGACGGAGGCCTTCGAGTCGATGATCAGCTTCTCCTTGTTCGGGAGGGGGATTTCCACGTCCGGAATGAGCTTGTTCCCCAGCTCGTCGACCTCCTGCGCCTGGGGCAGGAAGTCCCGCCCCTCCGTGAGGCCGGCGGCGGAGAGGATGTTCGCGAGCACCATCTCGCCCCAGTCGCCCTGGGTCTTGGACTCGTTCTTGAGCGCCTTGGCCAGGTTCTCAGCGTCCGCCCCGATTTGGAGCGCCCGCGCGCCGAGGTCCTTGATCGCCTGGTCGAAGCTCGCCTTGTTCACGATCTGCTGCTTCCGGTTTTCCTCAAAGGCATGGCGGAAGTCGCCGAGTTCCTTCTGGAACGGTGCCATCAGCTCCGCGAGCCGCTGGCGGTTGAGGTCCGAGAGCCCCTTGCTCGACGCCTTCAGCCGCTCCTCGGCGAGATGCGCGAACTGGACGCGCAGGGTTTCCAGCGCCCGCTCCGTGAACTGCCGGCACGCGGCGTCCTTCTCGTCCAGACGCTGCCGGCAGGCCGCCTCCTTGTCCTCCAGCCGCTTTTCGGCGAGCCGCCGCTCCTGTTCCACCTGCGCCTTCGCGAGCCGGAACCCCAGATAGACCCCCGCAAGCGCGAGCGCGCACCCGCCCAGCGCCAGAAGAACCAACACGACAACCTGCATAAGAATCTCCTTTCACCCTCCGTAAACGCCCGGGCACGCCGCGTCTTACACGTTTCCGCAAAATTCCGCACCGTCAGCGCGCAAAGGCCCGGTCGGCGAAGTCGAGGAGCCAGTTCCAGTCATAACCCGTCATGCCGTGCTGGCCGCCCCGGCGCACGTACCCCAGATACGGGCCGATGCAGCGCGTGTCAAAGTTCGCCGGGAAATCGCCCTTCGGGAGCCCCGGCCTGCCCAGAAACTCCCATGCCGGGGAAGCCGCCACACAGGCGAGCCATTCGCCCTTCGTGTCGAACCACCCGCTGTTAAAGCCCTCCACGAGGACGGGGCGCGGCGCGATGGACGCGACGAGCAGGTGCTGGTCGAACGCCATCGCCTGTTCGTTGTCGACGTACTTCGCGTAGGCCCGGCAGTACCAGTGCGGGAAGCTCGCCATCTCGGTGGAGACGTTCTCGCCGAAGTCGCGCTTGGCGAGCGGCACGCCGCCGCCGCCCGTCTGGTTGGGAACGCAGACGGCAAACCGTTCATCGCGCGAACAGGCGAGGAGCGGCGTCTTCGCGAGACGCGAGCAGCCGGTCGCGACGCTCTTCGCCGCATCGATCTCGGGGATCGTGAAGGCAAGGTCGAGGCCACGCGAAAGCCCCCACGCCCACGCGCCGATCGCCGTGATGTTGTCCGTCGCGTCCGGGTCGCGCTTCGGCCAGAGTTCGAAGAGGCCCGTGTAGGCGAACGCCTCGTCGTCGCCCTGGCGCACGTCCACGTCGGGCGACATCTCGCAGTAGCAGGCGCTCATGACGGCGTAGCCGCGCGCGAGGACCGTCTCCAGCGGGAACGGCGAGGAGGTGTCCGTGCGCCGTGCGCGCGCACGGGTCTTTTCGGAGGCCCGGTTGTTCTCGATGGCGTACGCCTTGCCGTGGCGGCACCAGCCCTGCTGAACGGGGATCTCGGGATCCGTCGCGAGTTCGTGGTTGCCCCGGTAGTTGAGAAAGAGGATGACCGGGCACTTCTCCGCGTTCTCGCAGACGAGGCGCCCCTTCTCCCGCCTCGGCGCAAGGCCCGTGATGCGGTTCGGAAGGAAGAGGATCCAGTCGACGCGCGGGCCCGTCTTGTCCTTTCTGAACCACATGTGGTACTGGCGGCGGATGCCGAGGCCGTCCAGCGTCACGCCCTCCTCGAACAGTTCCGTCATGACGGCCTCCGGCGGCGGCGGCGTGCGGCCGAACATCTCGCGCGCGAAGATCCGCACGATCTCGGCGCGGCGCGCCGGCCATTCGGAGGGGTCCTTCAACTTGCGCCCGTCCGCGAACGTCAGCGGATCCTCCAGCGTGTAGGGGGCGACCTTCGCCTCGTCGTAGTTCGGCGGCCGCGCAACGGCCCCCGACGCCGCCAACACGCCGACCACCAGCAACACCGTCTTCACCGTCATGCTTTCATTCCTTTCTGTTCACCATCCCGGCAGCGTGCGGCCGCACCACGTTGCGTCCCTCCCGCGCAAACCACGTAACCACTTAACTACTTAACCACTTAACTACTTAACCACTTAACTACTTAACTACTGAACTACTTAACCACTTAATCACCCACGACGCGCACCGCGTCGATCGTGTTCGCGCCGGCGGCGAGCATCACGAGGCGGTCCACGCCCAATGCCACGCCGCCGGTGGGCGGCATGAATTGGAGGAGACGCAGGAATTCCTCGTCGAGCGGATAGTCGGCCTCGCCGAACCGCCGCCGTTCGGCGCGCGCCGCCTCGAAGCGCCGCCGCTGCTCGGCCGCGTCCGTCAGCTCCGTGAAGGCGTTCGCGAGTTCCATGCCGTCCACGTAGAGTTCCCAGCGCTCCGCCACGTCGCCGCGCAGTTTCGAGAGCGACGCGGCGGGGGGCGGATAGTCGATGAGGACGGTCGGTTCGCGGGGAAGGTTCGGCTCGATCTTCGTCGCCATGTCGAAGTCGAAGCGGTCCTGGTCCCAGTCCGCGAACGGATCCCAGCCCGCGTAGGCGCGGTAGGCGTCCCGCACGGCCAGGCGGCGGAACGGGCCGCGCGGAAACGGGCGGAATGCGCCGAGGACGTCCGCGACGAGCGCCTCCATGTCCGCGAGGATGTCGAGGTAGTCCGCCTGCGCGCGGTACCATTCGAGCATCGTGAACTCGGGATGGTGGCGGCTTCCGCGTTCCCCTTCGCGGAAGCACGGCCCCATCTGCCAGATGCGCGCCAGGCCGGAGGCGAGGAGCTTCTTCATCTGGAGTTCGGGGGAGGCGCGCAGGAACCAACAGCCGCTCGCCGGGCAGTCGATGTGCGGCTCGGGGGCCGGCGCGGGGATCCGGACGGGCGTCTCGACCTCGACGAACCCACGCGCGTCGAAGAACGCGCGGATGCGGCGCAGCGCCTGCGCGCGGAGGACCAGGTTCTCGGGCGTGGGCATGGCGCGCCTACTCCGCCGCCTTCGCCTTCAGCGGCAGCGGCCAGCGCGCCGTCTCGACGGGGAAGGCGGTCATCATCGACGTGCGCGCGCCGGGGGCGGCGTAGCTCCAGACGACCTTCTTCTCGCGCGTGATCTCGAAGGCCGTCACGCGGCTGCCGTCCGCGGCGCCGTTCGCGTAGGTGCCGACGACGAGGTTGCCGTTCGGCTTCTCCCAGATGCCGCAGAGGTTGTCCAGCTTCAATTCCGGCGCATCCGCGCAGGTGAACTGCCAGACGATGCGGTGGTCGGGCGTGAACTCGGTGATGGCGCCGAGGTGGGAGATGAGCGTGTTGCCGTTCGCGCGGCGGAGCGCGTCGAACGCGAGCGGGGCGTGTCCGCTCGCGAGGCGGGGCGTGGGCTGCTCCCACACGAGCGTGCCGTGCGCATCGTATTCGCGCACGACGTTCGCGCTCGAGCAGCAGACGAGGTAGGTGCCCCGGGCGGTCTTGCGCACCATCCGGAAATGGCTGTGCGCGCCGGGCATCTTCCCGTCCGCGCCGCGCGGGTCGGCCTTGAACTTCACGACGGGCTCGGTCGTGCCGGCCTTCAGCTCGGTGATGAAGTCCGTGCCGTTCTCGGCGACCACGATGTTCCCGTTCGGCAGGATCTCGAAGCCGAAGATCCCCTCCTTCGCGCAGGGCTTGTAGAAGAGCTCGGTACGCCCGGTCGGGATGTCCGTGCGGTAGAGGTCGCCGTTCGACCAGTAGACCCAGTTTTCGCGCAGCCACACGCGGTGGATGTTGCCGCAGCCGGACTTCGACCACGCAATGCCGCCGTCCGGGGCGACGAGGTACGCCCGCCCCGCCCCGCACGCGAGCAGGGGCTGCTCCATCCGCCCCTTCAGGGACGGTTCCGCGCACGCGAGCAGCGTGGCGCCCAACACGGCCAGGACCAGACGCTTCATGGCCTCACGACCCCGGATGGACAGGATGGCCGCCCGCCTTGCAGAGCGGGCACGCGGCGGGCTCCCAGGTGGTGGGCTGGATCTGCACGAGCGAGAACATCGGGATGTCGCCGAAGCGGACGGTCCCCTTCGAGCGATCCACGAGCAGCACGACGGCGGCGACGTCCGCGCCGGCGGCCTGCACGAGGTCGATCGTCTCCTGCACGCGGCCGCCCTTCGTGACGACGTCCTCGGCGACGACGTAGCGTTCGCCGGGCTTCAGGGCGAAACGGCGCATCGCGAGCTTCGTGACGGGCTTGCCGGTCGCGTCCACGCCCTCGCCCGGCACCTTCTCCGCGAAGACGCACTTCGTGTCGAGCGCGCGGGCGACCTCGTGCCCCACGAGGATGCCGCCCACGGCGGGCGAGATGACGCCGTCGAGGGGGCCGATGTCGCAGGCGGCCTTCATCTTCGCGACGAGCGCGTCGCAGAGCCGCGCGGCGATGCGCGGGTAGCGCAGCACGTTCGCGCACTGGAAGTAGCGGTCGGAGTGGAGCTTCGAGCGCAGCTCGAAGTGCCCGGTGAGCAGGGCACCGGTATCGGCGAAGATCTTGAGTACCTCTTCTTCGGTCATCATGGCCATTTTCCTTTGCCTAGTTTAACAAAATCATACGTGCGCGATTTCCATCTTTCCCGTTGGGCCGTCCATATCGACAGGCCGTCACGGCGTCCGTTTCATCCACTCGCGCAGACGCTGGAAGACGCTGTAGAGCGCCGGCACGAAGATGATGCCCACGAACGTGGCGGCCAGCATGCCGAAGCAGGTGCAGATGCCGATGGCCTGCATCGCGCCGGCGCCGGCGCCCTTCGCGAAGACGAGCGGCAGCACGCCGAAGATGAAGCTCCAGGCCGTCATCATCACGGCGCGGAAGCGCAGGTCCGCGCCGCGCTCGGCGCTTTCCTGCACGGTGAGACCGCGTTCGCGCTCGCTCTTCGAGAACTCCACCATCAGGATCGCGTTCTTCGCGGCGAGGCCGATGAGCATCACGCAGCCGAGCTGCGCATAGACCGAGAGCGCCGTGTGCGTCGCCCAGAGGCCGAGGAACGCGCCCGTGAGGGCGAAGAGGACGGAGAGCATCACGCTCACGGGAACCGACCAGCTCTCGTACTGCGCGACGAGGAAGAGGTAGGCGAAGAGCATCGCCATCGCCATGAGCCAGAGGAGCTGGCCCTCGTTCTCCTTCTCCTGCAGGGCGACGGGCCCCCATTCGACGGCGAAGTCCTTCGGCAGGGGCGCGTTCTGGACGAGGTCCATGATCTCCGAGGAGGAGACGCCGTCCGCCGGCGTCACGTCGCACCAGGCGGCGAGCATCTTGTTGTAGCTCATCGTCTCGCGCGGTCCGGCGGAGTATTCGAGCGACCCGATGGACGAGAGCGGCACCGCCTTCCCCTGCGAGGCCGGGATGCGGATGTCGAGGACGTCGCTGATCGAGCTGCGGTAGTCGGGGTCGTTCTGGAGCTTCACCTCGTAGACGCCGCCCTTGATGTTGAAGTCGTTCACGTAGTAGCTCGCGAGCTTGTTCTGGAGCGTCTGGAAAATGACCTTCGGCGTGAGGCCGAGGAGTTCGGCCTTCGCGCGGTCGAGCTTCAGCTCCAGCTGCGGGGTCGCGGCGGTGAAGCCGTGGACGGCGGCCTTCACGAGGCGGTTGGAGGCGAGGTAGGCGACAAGGCCGTCCGCCGCCTCCAGCAGCTCCTGCGGCGACTGGCCGGCAAGCGTGCAGAGGTTGAAGCCGACGCCGCTCGATCCGCCAAGGCCCTTGATGGCGGCGGGCTGGGTGAAGCGGAACTCGGCGGCGTAGAGGTCGTCGGTGATCTCCTTCAGGCGGTCCATCACCGCGTCGATCTGCGTCTCGGGCGTCGTGCGCTTGTCCCAGTGCTCCAGGCGGACGAGCGCGCCGGCGATGTTCTCGCCGTTGCCCCAGAGGCCGTTCCGTCCGCAGGTGGAGGAGAAGGACTGCACGCCGGGGATGCCCTTCACGCGCTCGTGGAGTTCGTCGATGACCGCGATCGTGCGGTCGAGGGTCTGGCCCTCCGGGAGGCGGCAGTAGACGCTGATGTAGCCGCGGTCCTCCTTGGGGAGGAAGGCCGTCGGCACCTTCCCCGTCGTCCACCAGAGAAGCCCCGCCGTCCCCGCGAAGAGGGCGAGCGTGAGGAGGCCCTGCCGCACGAGGAAGCGCACGAAGGAGAGGTACCCGCGCCGCGAGGTGTCCAAGAGCCAGTTGAACGGCGCGAAGATCCGGCGCGGCTTCTCGCGCGGCGGCTTCAGCAGGTAGGCGCAGAGGACGGGCGAGAGGACGAGCGCGACGACCGTGGAGATGCAGAGCGCCACGCACATCGTCACGGCGAACTGCACGTACATCATGCCGACCATGCCCGAGTAGAACGCGAGCGGCAGGTAGCAGGCGAGCGTGACGAGCGTCGTCGCGATGATGGCGCCCGTGATCTGCGTCATCGACTTCGAGGCGGCCTCCTTCGCGGAAAGTCCCTCGCGCTGCATGAGCGACTGCGTGTTCTCGACGACGACGATCGCGTCGTCCACGAGCGAGCCGATCACGAGGATGAGGCCGAACATCGTCAGCACGTTCAGCGTGAAGCCGATGGGCTGGAGGACGGCGAACGTGCCCAGGAGCGAGATGGGAATCGCGAGGGACGGGATGAGCGTCGCGCGCCAATCCTGCAGGAAGAGGTAGGTGATCAGCACCACGAGGACGAGCGCGACGATGAGCGTGTTGAACGTCTCCTTCAGGAACACCTTCGTGAACGCGGTCGAATCGTCCGCCAGCACGCCCACGACGCCCGGCGGCATGCGCGCAATCCACTTGTCCACCTCCTTCTTGACGCGCTCCGCCGTCGCGACGGCGTTCGCCTCCGGCGCCTTGTAGACCTCAAGCCAGACGGCGGGGTTCTCGTTGAAGCGCGAGCGCACCGTGTAGCCCTTGCAGCCGAGCTCGACGCGGGCGACGTCCTTCACGAGCACCTGCGCGCCCGTCTCGGGGTTCGTGCGGATGACGATGTTCTCGAACTCCTCCTTCGTCTTGAGGCGGCCCTTCACGTTCAGCTTGAAGGAGAGGTACTTGTTCGCGTACTCGCCGCCGACCGTGCCGGCGGCGGCCTGCACGTTCTGGCTCTCGATCGCGTCCTTGATCTCGGCGATGGAGACGTTGAGGCCGGCGAGCCGCACGGGGTCGAGCCAAATGCGCATCGCGTAGGTGCGGCCGCCGGAGGAGACGAGGGCGACGCCGTCCATGCGCGCAAGGTCGTCCGCCACCTGCTTCTCGACGAAGTTCGAGAGCTCCATGAGGTCCATCTCGCGCCCGTCGGTCATGAACATGTACATGACCATGCGGTCCTCGGGGCTCTTGCGCACGACGATGCCGCTCTGCGTGACCTCCGTGGGGAGCTTCGGCTCGGCGCGCTTGACGGCGTTCTGCACGTTGACGAGGGCGATGTTGGAGGGCGTGCCGGGGCGGAAAACACAGTAGCAGTTGTAGGCGCCCTTCGCGTTCGCGTTCGACTTGTAGTACCAGATGTCGTCCACGGCGTTGATCTGGTCCTCGATCACCATGCCCACGGACTCGTTGACGACCTCGGCGCTCGCGCCCGTGTACGTCGTCGACACAGTGATCGTCACGGGGGTGATGTTCGGGTACTCGGCGACCGGCGTGCGGAAGAGGCAGATCGTGCCGCAGAGCGCGATGACGATCGACACGACCCACGCGAGGCGCGGGTGGTCGATGAAGACCTGGGAGATGGACTTCATGGCGCGGGCGTCACCTTCATGCCCTTGCGGACCTTGTGCCCGCCGTCGGCGACGATCTTCTCGCCGACCTTCAGGCCCTTCTCCACGAACTGCCAGTCGCCCTGGATGTTGCCGCGCGCGATGTAGCGGCGCTCGGCCGTCCCGTCCCCGCCGACGACCCACACATAGGGCCCCTGCACGTCCTGCAGGATCGCGGTGGGGGGCACGGCGGGACGCGGCACGCCCTTCTTCGAGGTGAGCGACACGGCCACGGTGCCGCCCGGACGCAGCCCGTAGGCCGAATTGGGATAGAGCGCGTACATCTGGATCGTGTCCGTCAACTCGTCGGCGGCGTTCTCGCTGTACTCGATCACGCCCTCCTCGCCGAACGTGGTGCCGTCCGCGAGGCGCAGCGACAACTGCCCTTCCGCCCGGCAGCGCTTCGTCGAACCGCCGAACATCTCCAGGAAGTCGCGGTTGGAGATCGAGAAGCGCACGCGGATGGGGCGGAACTGGATGAGCGTCACGAGCGTCCCCTGCCCCTTCTGGAGGTAGTTGCCCTCCGTGAACTGCGTCGTCCCCACCTTCGCGGCGATCGGCGCCGTGATGCGGCAGTGGCGCAGGTCGTCCCGCGCGGTCATGAGGTCCGCCTTCGCCGCCTCCAGAGAGGCCCGCGCGCTGTCGCGCGCCGAGAGCGCGTTGTCGAGCGCGTCCTGCGAGACGGCGCGCGTCGCGACGAGCTTCAGGTGGCGCGCGTAGCTGAGCTCGGCGTAGCCGAGCGAGGCCGTGCATTCGGCCACCTTCGCCTCGGCGTTCTTCACCGCCGCCTCGTACTTGACCGAATCGAGCCGGTAGAGGAGGTCACCCTTCTTCACCTCGCTGCCGTTCTCGAAGGCCACTTCGAGGATTTCGCCGGAAACCTGGGGGATCACGTTCACCTGCGCGACCGGCACGACGCGTCCCGGATAGGTCCGCACCGGCTTGTCGGCCACGGCCTTCACCTCCGTGACCGGAAGCGTGATGCGCGTGAGATCTTCGGCGCCGAACGCCGCAAGGGCAACGCCCGCGGACAGCGCGGCCCACAGGCGAAGTCTCGTCAAATGTCTTGTCATGTCTCGTTACCGTCTTGTCTCATGTCACAACCCGCACGGACGGGCAAAGGGAACCGCGCCCCTGCGGAGTTTCATTATACCACAGTTCAGGCGGGCGCGTAATGTGGTATAATGGTGTCCATGAAGCAACGTGGCGGCAGAGCGGGTCAGGCGGCGCTCGAATACATCCTCGTATTCGCGGCGCTGCTGGGCGTGTACTTCGCCATCCGGGTCTTCGCGCGCGCCGCGCGCCAGTCGGCCACGCGCACGACCACGCTCGTCACGAGCGAATACCCCTGACGTGAAAGGACGGAACACCATGGACATCCAGAATGCGAAGAGAACGTTCAAGAAGGGCCAGACGATGGTCGAGTACATCATCATCATCGCGCTCATCGCCATCTCCCTGATCGCCGTGTTCACCTACTTCAGCCGCGGCGTGGGCAAGAAGGTCGCCGGCGCGACCGAGGCGATCTCCGAGAGCGAGGGCTCGGACGCCAAGTCGGCCGTCGAGAACATCGACACCGACGTCATCAAGAAGCTCGGCGAATAGGCATGCGCGCGCGCGGGGACAGTCCTCCCCGCCCGAGGCCGCGTGCCGGGCGGTCGGGACAGGCGATGGTCGAGGCGATCATCGTCCTGTTCTTCGTCTGCCTCGTCTTTTTCGCCGTCTACGAGTACGCAAGCCTTCTGACTGCCCACACCGTCCTCGACTACGCCGCCGCCCGCGCCGCCCGCGCCCGCGCCGTGGGGTTCAACGGCTTCATGGTGACGAAGACCGTGCGCGTCGCCACGATGTCCACCGCCGGACGCTGCCTCGTGCAGGACGACCGGGGCGGCCCCCTCTCGACGGGCGCCCTCGTGAGCCGCATGGGCTCCTACCTCGAACGCGAGAGCGAGGCCGACGTGCGCGGCATCCTCGACTTCGCGCTCTGGGACAACGCACGGCTCGGCTGGTCCTGTACCGACCCCGGCGGCGGCGCCCCGCTCGCCCTGCGCGTCTGGCAGCGCCGCCCGCTCTACGGTTCCACGGACGACTCCGCCCCCCTCCACTCCCTCGAAGGCGCCGCCGAAATCGAAGGCCATGCATCGTTCTACTTGCAGTAGTCAAGTGGGCCTACGGCCCCTAAGTGATTAAGTAGTTAAGTAGTTAAGTGATTAAGTGATTAAGTTGTTTAAGTAATTGAGTGAAATGGAAACGATTGTCCGATACTTAAGGGCCCCAGGCCCACTTAACCACTTAAAGGCCGCAGGCCCACTTAACCACTTAAAGGCCGCAGGCCCACTTAACCACTTAAAGGCCGCAGGCCCGCTTAACCACTTAAAGGCCGCAGGCCCGCTTAACCACTTAAGGGCCGCAGGCCCGCTTAACCACTTAAAGGCCGCAGGCCCACTTAACCACTTAAAGGCCGCAGGCCCGC
>URIT01000112.1 GCA_900547945.1 uncultured bacterium | reverse complement strand
GGGGGGGGGGGGGGACTATGGTATACTTCTCTTCGTTCAGTTCGAGAAGGGCTTTATCTTTGGCCGGGTCTTCTCAAGGGGCGTGTACACGAGAGAAATGGAGAAACGCGACATGGCGGAGAAGAATCAAGAAAACAATGCGGAAATGATTCCTGACGGCGATTTACAGACTGCGCTTGAAATGTGCTGCCGGAATCCGGCAACACGGAATTACTATGCACATGCACCGCGAGGGGCCCAGGCATTCATCGCACTCCAGTGCTACACTCGCGTGTACGCAAGTCGCTTGGAGGAGTCCGTCTACCAGGCGTATCTGGGCGAAATCGAGAAGACGCTTCGGAAACCCGATGTGGATTACCTGTTGCGTGGCGAGAAGGATGGGGAGGTAATCGCCTATCTGAAGGATGTCCGCAGTCGGCTTGGCACGGCAGAACAACCTGCGACGGGCCGGTCGCTGAGGCGTGTTGCGGATGCCCAGCACCATGGGCGCCTTGAAGAACAGCCCGCACCGCGTGTGAAGACCGAATACGAGGGTATGATGGACGCAGCGCGGGAGGGCCAGCGCCGTAGAACCCTTGGCCGAATCTGCAAACAGGTTGGTTCGTTGGTCCTTCTTGCCTTTCTGGGGTGGCTGGCACTGGGCCCCTTCTGGAAGTCTTCGGACGAAAAACTGGAAAATCCGCCAACATCGGCGAAACCCGTCGAACGGAAGACCACATCGACATCCACGCCGCCCAAGGTGGCCGACACGGCTTCCCGTACCGCGAACCGTACACCGGCAAACACACGTTCGCTTCCCGTCAGCTTCAATTCGTGCAAGGACAAGCTGGTCGCCATCGGGAACGACAGGCGGACGGCCGGAGGCGTCGGTTTTCTGGTGAAGATGGATGGTAAGACCTACTTCGTCACGAATGAACACATCGCCCGTGGCCCCGATGAATGGTTTCGGAACCTTTACCTCATGGACGGAACGCGCCTGGAATTCGGATCGTTTGAGGTCGCGGAGGGACAGGATCTCGTGCGAATGGAGGTGAAGGGATCGTTTCCGGCGTTTGAGATCTCGGCTGAGGTGCCGAAGATGGAGGCGCGTGTCGTCTTGTTCGGGAACACGGCGCGAAATGGCACGATGGTGGAGAGCGCGGGCCAGATCCAGGTGGTTGGTGCGTTCCGCTTGGACATCGACGCCATCAGGAACGTGGGTGTCGGTTATAGCGGCAGCCCGGTTCTGGACGAGGTCGGTCGGGTTGTGGGGACCTTTGTCTACATGGCCCATGCCACCATGCGCGACTCCGGTGAGAAGGACTGGGGCAGTCAGGCCCCCCGCGTAAGCGGCGTGCGGCAGGGGGCCATCCGGCTTGGGAGCGTGAAATGGCAGCCCGTTGCATGGGAGAAGTACCGCGAGCAGGTCGAGACGCTGAACGATGTCGTCGCGTTCTGCAAGCGGCTGGTTCCATTCATCGCGGCCCAGGAGGAGGGCGTCACGGGTAATCGGTTTACGTACGGGGTTCGTTACGACGAACTGTCCAAACGCATGTTTACACGGCACGAGGACGACTTCCGCCCCTGTCTGCTGTCGTTGTCGGCCAGTACGGCGACATTCGCCAAGCGGCAGCGTGACCTCAAGAATGCCCTGCAGAGGCAGAAACCGGACGAAGACGATGAAGACGTTGTAAAAAAACGCCAGGCGTTCAATGCGGCGCAGAACGAGTTGAATGCCGCGCTCGTGAAGTCCCTGGGACAGGTCAAGGCCCTGTTGGAGAAGACGGAGTGGGAGGTTCCGCAATTCAAGACCGACATGACGGACTTCCTGCCCATGAAGTGGTACCTTGAATGGACCGATGAACAGCTGACGGCCCAGAAACGGCTTCAGCAGAAGATGGGGGAGATCATGCAGGAACAGAAGGCGGAGGGCGCTGCCCAGACGCCGCTCTTCGATCGTGTGAAGAACTGCCTGGCGATTATCAAGGCGGGGGATGGCGCGGGAACGGGATTCCTGGTTAAGTTGGACGGCAAGGTCTGGCTTGTCACCAATGAACATGTCCTGCGGGGCGGGGCACCGTTTTCCGCCACCCTTCCGGACGGACGAGCCCTCAAATTCTCGCCGACCATCGAGGTTGCGGAAAACCGGGATCTGGTTCGTCTCCTTGTGATTGGGGAATGCGAGGCCTTGGAGTGGTTTCCGGAACCCCCGAAGAAGGACCAGAGAATCTATTCTTACGGTAATAGCGATGGATTAGGTGTATTGGTGACAGATGACGCCAGTTGTGTAGGAAAAGTTGTAGGAATTGGAAGTGATCGGATAGAGGTGGACGTGAAGTCGATAAAGGGGAATTCTGGTGGACCCATCTTGGACAGCAAAGGGCGTGTCTTGGCAGTTACGACGTGGGCTTGTCGTGAGACCGACCCTGGAGACTGGCTCAAGAAGGGAACACGTTTTGAAGATGTTCGACGGTTCTGTGTACGTCTGAATGGCGTTGAGTGGAAGAAAATACCCTGGGGTACCTATGCAAGTCAGGCGAAGATCCTGAACGACTGTGAACTGTACTATGTGGTATGCGGTAAGGTGTGTTTTGGAAAGGACCTAAAGGTGTATACAGTCAATGACATGGGAAGACGTAGAAACCCAGACGGTGCATCTTTCCTTTCTGCCTTGTCGCGCATCGCACGTGCAGACAAAAACCGGCGCGACCTTGTGGAACTTCATAACAAGTTGGTTGAAAAACGTGAACATGAGATTGCGAAAAAGAGAAACCATGGTTACACAGGGAAATCTCTTGGTACGCTGAGTGATCCAAAGGACAAAATCAAACGCCTTGCCCGTCGTTATCCTCTATTGCTGAAACAGTGCGCGGTCGCACGGAAAGAAGCATTGCAGGAAGGGGTTCAGGTACTGGGAATCACATGGGCGGCGGCACGTCTTGCGGAGGATGCCAAGGCACTGCGACTTGAATTTCAGTATGCAGTGGAGAAATTCGCTGACTATTATCGAGATGAGTTAGTTGGCCCACGCCTAACCACCATTTATGTGAATGACGATCTTGAATAGCCATCCAACCCATAGCTGCGGCAACGAAACATGTTGCCCCCCTCTTTTTTTCTTCCCCCAAGTGTGAAGGCAACTCCGATTCGTGTGGCTTTCGCGCGGTCTACGGCCGCCCTCCGAAGCAAGCATCTGCGGAGCGGTAGCGAGAGCATCAATCATGGGAGTTAATCAACATATTTCATTCGCGTTGCATCCGCATAACCCCCGGCGTATGGCGTTGTGGGGTGGTCCTCTATCGTTCCACATGTGCTTTCACTATTGCGCACCGACGCCACGCGCCGAGGTCGGCGCGGGTACAGTGCGCGCGGAGCGGTAGGTGCATCGCGTTCGGGGAGGATAGGTACGTTATTCGTCCGGGGAGGTGTAGGGGAACGTGGGAGAGTGGACACGGACGCGCAGGAGCGCGTCCCTCCCGATGGTTTGACTTGGCGCGCGATGTACCCGCGCCGCCCTCGGCGCGTGGCGCTCGAATGCGGCTCCGGGAGGGGCACGCCCCCGCGCGACCGAACGCGGAACGCGGGGACAAGATTTCGTCCGCACCGTGGTCTTGCATTCCGGCCGTCGATCTGCTATCCTGTCCGCATGTCTAGGGATTCTGCCAGCCGTTCCGGCCCTTCCGACTTCGACCGCCGCCACGAGGCGCTGCTGGGTGAGGTCCTCGCCGCGCGTGAACACCGCGCCCGTGCGCGGCGGACACGCACCGAAGACCGCCGCCGCGCCTTCGGCGACCTCTGCGAGGCGTCGGAGGGTCTTGCCGTCGCGTGGTTGCGGCAAGGGACGCCCGTCGGGGAGATGGTCGCCTGCGCGGATGGCGATATGTGGCTGCTGTGGACACTCGTACGGTGGCTGCGGCTGAGCGCGACGCGCCGAATCGACCGCCTCCGACATGCGGCGCGGCGTTCCGCCTACTACGAACGGGAGAGGGCGCGGCGGCAGCGCCTGGCGGCTGTGCGGCGCACGGTCCGGAAGCGCACGACGACAAGCCCGTGCCCGACGAGGGAGCAGGTTCTCGAAGCCTGGGAGGGGGCCCGCGAATCGAACGAGGGGCTGCTCCGCTTCGGCTCGTTGATGGAGGATCTTGCGTGCTACGTCGACAGCTCCCTTGTGCGCGCGGGGAACGGCACGATCATCGCGCGCCGGGGCGGGGTCAAGGCGTGGCTGCAAGTGAACGTCCCGGCGCTCTACCTCAGGTACAAGACGGTGATGGCCTACAAGGCGGCCGCGCGGAAGCTGAAGCAGGCCACGGGTCTGCACGACCCCGTGCCGGCGGCGCGGCTCGTGGAGGCGCCGTCCGGGGACGAGCCCGTGGAGGTGGCGCGGGCGCGGGTGGCCTACGCCGGGATGATGCGGGAGGCGCCGAGGAGCCGGACGGCGTACCTCGACCGAATCGACGCCCTCGTCGTCCCGGAACGGGTGGGCGAGGCGGCGCCGCGCGCGGGTCGTCAGGCACGAGGACAAGATTACGGTGCGGACGAAATCCATGTTCCAGGAGGGGATGAGAAACGCTTTGTAGGCTGAAGCGAAATCCGCTATACTGACGGATGGTTTCCCTAACGGGTAGTTTTCTTAAAACGACAACAGGAGACGGACGATGGATGTTAAGGACAAGGCCTTCGCCGCTGTGAAGTACAGGGTCTTCGCCCTCGTGGGGGCGTGTCTGGTGGGAGTGTTCGGCGCGACGACGGTCAGTCTGGACGGAAACTGGCGGCTCGACTATTTCCCGCAGCCGAACGACGGAGCGGTGCGCACGCTGCCGCTCGCGGCGGCGCTCGGCGCGAAGACCGTGAAGGCGACCGTGCCGGGGAACTGCGAACTCGACCTCGTGAACGCAGGGCTTCTGCCGCCGATGGAGGTGGGGCTCAACGTCCTGAAGCTGCGGCCCTACGAGGCGTACCAGTGGCTTTACACGAAGACGTTCGAGGCGCCGGCGGTGGACGTGAAGGCGGGTTGCCGCGCGACGCTCGTCTTCGGCGGCATCGACACGCTCGCGGACGTCTTCCTGAACGGCGAGAAGATCGGCGAGTCGGCGAACATGCTGATCGAGCAGCGGTTCGACGTGACGAAGAAGGTGCGCCCCGGCGCGAACACGGTGCAGGTCCTCCTGCGCCCCGTCCTCCTCGACGCGCAGTACGCCACCGTGGGGGACATGACGAGCGGGGCCGAACCCGGGGCTGACCTGATCCGCTACCGCAAGGCCGCGCACATGGGCGGCTGGGACATCTTCCCGCGCGTCCTCGCGCAGGGCCTCTGGCGCAGCGTCCGCTTCGAGGTCGAAGACCCCGTGCGCCTGCGCGAGTGCGCGTGGATCGTCAAGGACCTGAACGTCAAGAACCGTTGGGCGCAGTTCATGTTCCGCTCGCGCGTGGAGGCGCCGTTCGCGGTTCTGGACAATGCCCGCCTGCGCTGCACGCTGTCGCGCAACGGCGCGGTGCGGGCCGCGCAGGAGACGACCCTCTTCTCCTACCACCCGGTCGTCCAGTTCGGAATCGGCAACGTCGATCTCTGGTGGCCGCACGGCTTCGGCGAACCCGCCCTCTACGACGCCGTGGCCGAGATCGTCGACAGGGACGGTACCGTGCTTGCGCGCGACGCGCGGAAAGTCGGCATCCGCAGGATCGAGCTCGTGCGGGATGACGTGTACGGCCCCGACCGTCCCGGGCAGTTCCTGTTCAAGGTCAACGACGAGCCGTGCTACATCCGCGGCTCGAACTGGGTGCCCCTCGACGCCTTCCACGGGCGCGACCTGCAGCACCTCATCCCCACGCTCGACATGTGGAAGGACCTCAACTGCAACATGGTGCGCGTGTGGGGGGGCGGCGTGTACGAGCCGGACGCCTTCTTCGACTGGTGCGACGCGAACGGCATGATGGTGTGGCAGGACTTCATGACCGGGTGCGACGTCTTCCCGCAGGACGACGCCTACGCCCGGGCGACGCGCGAGGAGATCTTCGCGACGGTGATCCGCCACCGCAACCATCCGTCCATCGCCCTCTGGAGCGGCAACAACGAGAACGACGAGGCGTTCACCTGGCTCGTCGGCCCGAAGCTCGCCCGCGATCCGAACCTGGACCGCGTTTCGCGCAAGACCATCCCCGATGTCCTCTTCGAGTACGACCTGACGCGCCCCTACCTGCCGTCCTCGCCGTACCGCTCGCCGGACGTGGTGGCGGGCCGGGCGAAGCCGAGCGAGCTGCACCTCTGGGGCGCGCGTGCCGCCTACAAGGTGCCGTACTACACGAATAGCCCGGCATGGTTCGCGAGCGAGATGGGCTACCACGGCTGCCCGAACCTCGCCTCCCTGAAGAAGATGATGACGCCCGGTTGCGTCTCGCCCTGGACGGAGGTCACGAACGGCGGCGCCGACCCGCGCAGGGACTTCCACTGGAACGACGAATGGCAGCTCAAGGCGTGCAACGCGGGCCTCGCGCCCGGCGTGCTGCGCCACGGCACGCGCAACAGCCTCATGACGAACCAGGCGAAGATCCTGTTCGGCGCCGTCGCGCAGGACGTGGAGGGCTTCGTGGAGCAGAGCCAGACCGTGCAGGCCGAGGCGATGAAGACCTTCTGCGAACTCTTCCGCAGCCGCAAGTTCACGCGCTTCAACGGCCTCATCTGGTGGAACGTGCGCGACGGCTGGCCGATCATCTCGGACGCCGTCGTCGACTACTACGGCGGGAAGAAGAAGGCCTACTTCGCCCTCAAGAACGCGCAGAAGGACCAGATCGTCTGCGTCGTCGACGACCGCACGGCCTGGGCCGTGAACGACGCCCGCCGCGCCGTGAAGGGCCGGGTGACCTTCACCGACAAGGCGACGGGGAAGGTGTTCCTCGAAAAGGAATTCGAGATTCCCGCCAACGGCAAGCTCGCGCTCGGGACGGTTCCGTTCTCCGGACAGGGCGTCGTGCTGATCGAGGCAACGCTCGACGGCAAGCCCTTCCGCAACCACTTCCTCTACGGCGAGCCGCCGTTCAAATGGGCGGACGTCCAGGCCTGGCTGCCCGACTACGCCGCCGAGTGCGGCGAGTAGCGGAGATTATGATATACTAGAGGCCGCTTTTCCAGGAGAACAGGACGATGGCAACACTTGATACGCTGTGCGCGATTTCGCCGCTTGACGGCCGCTACGGGTCCAAGGTCGAGGACCTGCGGGACGTCTTTTCCGAATACGGTCTCGTGAAGCGGCGCGTGGCGGTGGAGTGCGCCTGGCTCGCGGCGCTTGCGGCGCACCCCGGCCTGCCGGAGTGTCCGGCGCTCTCCGACGCGGAGGCGGCGCAGCTGCGCGCGCTCGCGGAGGGCTTCTCCGTGGCGGACGCCCAGCGCGTGAAGGACATCGAGAAGACGACGAACCACGACGTCAAGGCCGTCGAATACTTCATCAAGGAGAAGATCGCGGGGACGTCGCTCGCGGGCCGCTCCGAGTTCGTCCACTTCGCCTGCACGAGCGAGGACATCAACAACATGAGCCACGCGCTCATGCTCCGCGACGGCCTCGCCGTGCTGCGCGCCGCGCAGAACGCGGTGACGGACAAGATCGCCGAGATGGCGCACGCCTTCGCCGCCGTGCCCATGCTCGCGCACACGCACGGCCAGCCCGCCTCCCCCACGACGCTCGGCAAGGAACTCGCGGTCGTCGCCGCCCGCCTCCGCCGCCAGCAGGACGAACTGGACCGCATCGTCCTGCCGGCGAAGATGAACGGCGCCGTCGGCAACTTCAACGCCCACCTCGCCGCCTATCCGGACGTGGACTGGGAGGCGCTGGCGCGCGGCGTCATCGAGGGCTTCGGCCTGCGGCAGAACCGCCTCACGATCCAGATCGAGCCGCATGACGGCATGGCGGAGCTCTTCGACGCGCTCCAGCGCTGGAACACGGTTCTCATCGACTTCGACCGCGACGTGTGGACGTACGTCTCGATGGGCTATTTCAAGCAGCGGATGGTGAAGGGCGAGGTCGGCTCCTCGACGATGCCGCACAAGGTGAACCCCATCGACTTCGAGAACTCCGAGGGCAACCTCGGGCTCGCGAACGCGATGCTCGGCTTCCTCGCGCGCAAGCTGCCGATCAGCCGCATGCAGCGCGACCTGACCGATTCGACGGTGCTGCGGAACATGGGCGTGGGCTTCGGCTACGCGCTCGTCGCCGTGAAGTCGACGCTCAAGGGCCTCGGCAAGCTCGAACTGAACGCGGCGCGCCTCGCGGAGGACCTCGACCATAACTGGGAGGTCCTCGCCGAGCCGATCCAGACCGTCATGCGCAAGGTCGGCATGGCGAACCCCTACGAGCGGCTGAAGGAACTGACGCGCGGGCGCCGCGTGACGGCCGAGGGCCTGAAGGATTTCGTCTCGGGGCTTGAACTTCCCGAGGCGGAGAAGAGACGCCTTCTGGGGATGACGCCTGCGACCTATGTGGGCCTGGCGGAAAAACTGGCGGATCTTGTGTAACAGACAAGGGCAACCTCGGTTGGTTGCCGAAAAAAGAAGGGAAAAACAAATGAAGAAGCTGATGATGGCCGCTCTGGCGGCGTGCGCGACGGCGGTTCTGGTCTCGGGCTGCGAGCAGCAGGCTCCCGCCCCTGCCCCCGCCCCGGCGGCTCCGGCCGCGGCGGCGAAGCCCGCCGAGAAGGCGGCGTGCCCGGCGGGCGACAAGGCCTGCGAGGCGAAGAAGGCCGCCGACACCGCGAAGAAGCCCGCTGCGGAGGCCCCGAAGGCCGACGCCGCGAAGAAGTAGGCGGGCTGGAGCAAGCGGGCTTCGGCTCGCCTGCGGACGGCGCGGGCGGGGGGCATCCCCCGCCCGCGTTTTTGTGTTATAATGGCCGCAATGGCTTCCAGTTATTCACAGCCCCTCCTCGACGAGATCAAGGCCCGGACCGATCTTGCCGACCTGGTTTCGTCCTACGGCGTGCAGCTGCGCCGCAGCGGGGCCGACTACAAGGCCTGCTGCCCCTTCCACCGCGAGAAGACGCCGAGCTTCATCATCCACCCCCAGCAGGGCTACTACCACTGCTTCGGCTGCGGCGAGAAGGGGGATGCCTTTTCGTTCGTGATGAAGCAGGAGGGTATGTCGTTCGGCGAGGCCGTGCGCAAGCTCGCCCGGCAGTGCGGCGTGACGGTGGAGGAGAAGGTCGATCCCGACGCCGCGCGCCGCGCGCGCCTCTACGCGCTCCACGCCGAACTGGCGGCCTTCTTCCGCCGCTGCCTGAAAAGCGCGCCCGAGGCGGAACCGGCCCGCCGCTACCTCCAGGCGCGCCGCCTGCCCGAGGACGCCCTTGAGAAGTTCTGCGTGGGCTACGCGCCGCGCGCCGCCGCGTCGATGCAGACGTGGGCGCGGAAGTACGGGTTCAGCGCGGACGAGATGGACGCGGCGGGCGTCCTCCTCAAGAGCAGGTACGAGAACGGCCGCCCCTACAACCGCTTCGGCGGACGCCTCATGTTCACGATCTGTGACCGGCAGGGCCGCCCCGTCGCGTTCTCGGGCCGCATCCTCACGAACGAGAAGAAGACCGCGAAGTACGTCAACTCGCCCGAGACCCTCATCTTCAAGAAGTCGCACGTCCTCTTCGGCCTCGACAAGGCGGCGCCGAACATCGTCAAGGCCCCCGGCCGCTGCGCCCTCGTCTGCGAGGGTCAGATCGACCTCATCCGCTGCCATGCCTGCGGCTTCACGAACGCGGTGGCCTCGCAGGGCACGGCGTTCACCGAGGAACACGTGCGGATGGTCAAGAAGTGCGCGGACGCCGTGACGCTCGTCTTCGACGCGGACGGCGCCGGGCAGAAGGCCGCAATCAAGACGGGCGGCGAATTCCTCGCGGCGGAGATTCCCGTGCGCGTCGCGACCCTGCCGCCGGGCGAGGATCCCGACTCCCTTCTGCGCGACCAGGGGCCGGACGCCTTCCGCGCGGCGCTTGATCGCGCCGAGTCGATTACGCACTTCCAGGTGCGCACCCTGCTCGCCGCCGAGGCGCACCCCGGCTCCATCGACGCCGTCTCGCGCGTCGGCCGCGCGGCGCTGGAGACGCTGGCGAAATGCCCCTCGGCCCTCCTGCGCGCCTCGCTCCTCGGCGAAGCCGCAAAGCTCCTCGGCGTGCCCGTCGCCGCCCTGGAGGAGGATCTGGCGAAGATTTCGCCGTCCGCGCGCCGCCGCCCCGCCGCGCCCGCCGCCGCCGCTCCGTCACACACCCGCCCCCAGCCGAAGCCGGAGGGAACGGCCCCCAAGCCGATGGAACCTGCCTCCGTGCCAAAAGGGACTCTCCCCGACGAGCGCCCCGAGGACTTCTACATCGATTCCGAGCCGCCTGACGACCTTGTGGATCTGCCGCCCCTCGTCGAGCCGCCGCCGCCCCGCGAACAGGCCCTGTGCGAACTCCTCTTCGCACACGAGCGCGATGCCGCGCTCACCGCGCTCATGGCGCAGTACGCGCCGGACGCGGTTCTGTCGCACGCCTTCACGCGGGCGTTCGTCGCGGCGTGGCGCCAGGAGGCCTCCGGGCCGGATACGGGCGACGACGCCTTCGCGCAGCTGCGCGGCACGCTCGACGTGGCGGCGTGTGCGTGGCTGGACGGCATCCTTCTGGGGGACGGGCGGACGGAGCTTTCCGAACTGCCGGCGGCGCGCATTCTCCAGGACCTGCTGCGCCAGCTGTGGGTCGCGGCCATCCGCCGCCGCCAAGGCCAGCTTCCCGCAGCCTCCTCGCCGGAGAACGACCGTCTGCGCCTGACGCTCTCGTCCAATGCGCGCCTGCTGCAGTGCGCCCCCTGGCCCCGCGCCGCCGCGCTCATGACGCCCGCGACCCTTGCGTAGGCGCCGGGGACGTCGCGCCCGACCAGGTGACGCGGTGGTGGGGCATGGTAGGGGCCGACGTCCTCGGCGGCCCGCGTCCCCGTTGGTGTCCCCTTTGGCGTTCCCGTTGGCGCGGCGCGCCGGGGACGTCGCGCCCTACCAGGTGACGCGCGGTGGTGGGGCATGGTAGGGGCCGACGTCCCCGGCGGCCCGCGTCCCCGTTGGTGTCCCCTTTGGCGCGGCGCGCCGGGGACGTCGCGCCCGACCAGGTGACGCGCGGTGGTGGGCATGGTAGGGGCCGACGTCCCCGGCGGC
>URIT01000111.1 GCA_900547945.1 uncultured bacterium | reverse complement strand
GCGCGGCGGGGCGCGTCCTCGCGAAGCTGAGGGCCGTCGCGAACTCGAAGAGCTACTACTGGGCCTGGACGCATCCGTGGATGGATCCGTGGCCGATGGCGGGCGACCGCCGCTTTGCCGTCAAGAAGGGGGAGGGGTTCGCGCCCCTGCCGACGGCGGATGTCCGGCTGGACTGCGCCTACACGCAGTACACCGACGGGCGGCGCGTCCTGCTCGCCTACTCCGACCTCGCGGCCGTGACGGGAACCTGGCATGCGCCCGTCTACTACGCCGCGAACCGCGCGACGCTCACGGCGGCGATCCGGCGGTTCTGGAAGGAGTGTGGCGGCGTGACGGTGTTCAGCTGGCACATGGACCACCCCTATTGCGAGACGGGCTTCAAGCAGGCGTCCTACCGCTACAAGTCGGACGGGGACGACCGCAACGCCATCAAGCAGATCCTCGACGGGACGGGCCGTCCGTGCGGGACGGGTTCCATCGACGGCAAGGTACACCGCACGCCGTTCGCGAACCCGCGCGCGTGGTACTTCGCCTCCCTCCAGGAGATCGCGGCGTTCTTCAAGGGCCTCGTCGACGAGGAGACGGGTGAACCGATTCCCGTCGTTCTCCGCTACGGGCACGAGATGGACGGCACGTGGTTCTGGTGGGGGCGCACGTGGTGTACGAGCGCCGAGTTCCGTACGTTCAGCCGCCTGACCGCCGACTTCCTGCGGAAGGCGTGCGGCGACAACCAGATCCTCTTCGCCTATACGCCGGACCGGACGTGGAAGGCGTTCGGGCAGGAGGGCGACGCGGAGAACACCTATCTCGCCTGCTATCCCGGCGATGCGTATGTGGACATCGTCGGCCTCGACGACTACTCGATCGGGCATGGCGACGACGCCAAGGCAGAGGCGTCGTTCGCGGAGACCGTGCGCAAGCTGCGTCTCATCAGCGCCTTCGCCGCGCGGCGCGGCAAGGTGGCGGCGCTCACCGAGGCGGGCGGGCGGAAGAAGCGCGACGACTTCTGGGTCTACCTCCACCGCGTCATGACCGCCGAGGGCGTCCAGCTCGCGTTCGCCGACACGTGGGGCGGCGTCTACGGTACGCTGCCCGAAACGCCCGCCTCCGAACAGGACGAGCGCGCGTTCGCGCGCCGTCCCGAGGTGCTGCTCGAATCGCCCGCGAACGCCTTCCGCTAGCGCAGGAGGAAGAACGTCCCGTTGACGGGACCGATGCGGAGGTCCTTGCCGCTCGCGTAGACGGTCCAGCGCGTGCCCGTCTCGTCGGCGAGGTCGAGCGCGGGGACCTTCCCCGTGAAGCCGCCCGTCGCCGTCAGGAAGGGGACGCTCGCCCCGTGGCGGTGCGGCGGCAGGTTCTCCGGGTCGGTCACGCGCACCGCCACGCCGGGCGCGAAGGCGACGGCGCCCTTGACCGTGAGCGGACGCGAGGCGGCGAAGAGTTCGGCGGCGGTGATCTCCAGCGCCTCGCCCACGGTGACGGACGGGCAATTCTCGACAGTACCGCCCGCGCCGCCGAGGACGGAGACGGCAAGCGCGCGTTTGTTGTTGTCGAAGGTCGCGCCGTCCATGACCTTGAGCGGCGTGTTCGCCGGGAAGGATTTTTCGCCCTTCATGTAGAGGTGACCGCACTCCACGACCGTACCGCCCGTGTAGGTGTTCGTGCCGTGGAGGTTGAGTCCGTAGCGACCGCGCTTGACGAGCCTGCCGCCCGCCCGTGCGCCCGTCAGCGTGTAGGTGCAGGCGTAGCGTCCGGTCTCCTCCGGGGAACGCACGTAGACGCGCGTCGTCTCGTCGTAGTCGCAACCGGGCGAGACGACGACGATGTGCGTCAGCTTCTTCTCCGCCGGGTCGAACGCCGCCACCGCCGCCGCGCCGAAGCTGCCCTCGGGGCCCTCGATGTCCACGAACACGGGGCCTCGGTACTTCGCCGCCGCGAAGTCCGGATTGTCCGTCGGCAGGTCGATGGCGGCAAGGCCGCGCCCCGTCGCGTCGGAGAGCGCATGCGGCCAGTCGGGAGGGAGGCGATCGGTCACGTTGTCCTCCTTGACGCCATCCACTTCGGATGTGTCGATGGCCATGCCGCGCGGACCGATCGTCCAGCGGTCGGGGCTGCGCAGGAAGAAGTTCGCGGCCGAGGCGTCGACGTGGTTCCAGCCTGTCGAGAAGGTGGGCATGACCGTGCCGCCGTCCACGTAGACGTCGTTGCGCGCGGCGGCGGCGATGCCCTCGGCGCGGTAGAAGCGGCGCGCCTTGAGCGTGCCGCCGTCCGTGACGGCGACGACGTTCGTGGACGCGAAGTCGCGCGCGTCCATGACGAAGGCTTCCGTCGTGACGACCGATCCCGTCCCCGAGACGGCGACGACGCCGACGCCGTTCGTAAGGTCGCCAAGGCGAAGGCGCTCGGAGCCCCCGTACCAGGAGGCGCGCGTGTCGTTCGTCGCGCCGTTGAAGACGCCGAGGAACCCGCGCCCGCCCCCGCCGACGTTGAAGACCTTCTTCCCCGCGAACGTGCCGCCGCTCTGCCAGAGGAGGCCCTCCGAACCCGCCCGCTTGGCGATGTTGACTTCGTTGGTGAACGTCGCCGCGCCGCCGGACATCAGCCAGGCGCCGTACGTGCCGCCACTCTCGCCCACGTAGGTGTCGCCGCGGACCACGAGCGTGCCGCCCGACTGGACAAGCGTGTTGCGCGCCTTGTAACCGTTGCCGAGGCGGACCCAGCCGGCGGTCAGTTCGCCGCCTTCGAGGTCGAAGCGCGCGCCCGTCGCGTTCAGGATGACCGCGTCGACGACGCGCGTCGCGTTCGACGAGCAGACGAGGCGGCCGGGGGAGGAGACGTAGAGATGGCCGCCCTGCGCCCCCGACACAGGCCCGGTCAGTTCGATGCGGTGTTCCGGGCCACTGCTGTTGAAGGACGTCCGCTTTTCGATGGCGCAGGGCCCGGCGAGGATGTTGCGCCCGGCGTCCGACCCGCTGCTGCTCTGAAGGCCGCCGCCGCAGAAGACGACCGGGCAGGGCAGGGGCGGGGCGGCTTGCCAGAAGTCGAGCGTGCCGCCGGCCATGCAGAGCGTCGTCTCGGAGGGGGCGGTGAAGCGGGGCACGTTCTGCAGGGTGATTGTGCCCGTGACGTTTGAGATGACGCCCGCGTCGATCGTGCAGACCGTGCTGTTCCACATCCACTGCGCGTCGCCCTCGACGCGGGTGAGCGTGTGGCCGTTGAGGTTGATCGCCTTCTCGATGCCGAAGCGGCTGGGAACGGCGAGAGAGGCGTCGCCCGAGAGGGTGAGCGACTCCAGCATGACGTCGTCGAGCCCCCAGTCCGACGTCGCGGTGTAGCGGAACGCGCCCCTGCCGTCGACGCCGCGCCCCCGGATCGTGACGTCGTGCCCCGTGAAGAAGGGCGTGTTCTGTCCCGCGCCGGCCGGGCGCGGGAAGTTGAGGTGGAGCGTCGCGGCGTCGCCCGTCACCGCGATCTTCGTGTTCGACCCGGCGGCGGCGCGGTCGGCGAGCGTCAGCGTCCCCTCGCGGATATCCACGTTCCCCGTGAACGCGGGGGAGGCGACCGTGAGGATGGCACAGCCCGGGCCGGTTTTGACGAGCTTCGTCGCGGCGGGGAGGGCGGCGTAGGTGTTCGTGACGCCGGCGGCGAGGTCAAGGGTCAGCACGCCGTCCACGGCGGCGGGGAAGTCCGCCGCGCGCAGGGCGCCGCCCGCGCCAAGCCCCAGGGCCAGGCCCGCCACAACATGCCGGAGCCATGCCGCCCGTTCCCGTCTGCCAATCCTCTGTACGTCTTTCATTTGTACGTCTTTCATCATGGCCTCTCATTTGAAGGTTCTGGACCATGCACAAATCACATGATAGTTTATCATTCCCCGTGCCTTTCTGTCAATTATGGATTTTGAGGAAGAACATCATGGGGAGGGACGCGCTCCGTCGCGTCCGTATGTCCCCCGTGCGCGGGAGCGCGTCCTTCCCATACCGTCGGTTCACCGTTCGCGCGGTCGGCGCTTCGGCTTCTTTGCGGGCTGGAGGATCCAGCGCTTGTTGTACCAGAACCATTGCTCGGGCGTGCGGCGGATGCCGTCGTCGAGGAGCTTCATGACCTCGCGCGTGAGCCGCTGCGCCTCGGCCCTGCGGTCGGTCGCCGCCGGATCGGGGTGGAGCGTCGCGAGGTGGTCGAAGACGTGGAGGCCGTGTTTGCGGCGCATGATGGCGACGACAATGGGGGCGCCGGTGGCGACGGCGAAGAGCGCGCCGCCATGGGAGACGTTCGCGGTGCCGTTCAGGAAGGGCACTTCGACGTCCGGCTGCGGCACGCGCAGGTCGGGGAGGATCGCGAAGCCCCGCCCCGCCCGGAGCATGTCGAGGATGTCGCGCATGACGGAGGCGCGCCCGCGCTCCACCACGTCGATGCTGCCGTACTGGCGCTTCATCCAGGCGTTGACGTAGGGGTTGCGCTGACGGGCGGCGATGGCGGCGAGGGGAATGCCGTACTGGGCCATCGCCCAGGCGGCCATGTACCAGTTGCCGCAGTGGGGCACCATGATGACGGCGCCCCGGCCTTCGGCGAGGACGTCTCGGAGGCGCGCGGCGTAGAGGTCGATGTCCTTCACGTGGCGCGTAACCCATGCCTTGGTGAGGCGGGGGGCGCGGATCATCTCGACGGCGTTCAGGAAGACGTTCGCGAGCGAGCCGACGGCGATGGCGCGCGCGCGGGCGCGCGGGATGCCGGGGAAGCAGCCCTCGATGCGGGAGAGGGTGCGTGCGCGCTGGAAGCCGCACGCGACGGCAAGGGCGGCGAGGCGGCGCGCGCAGAAGCACGCGACGGGGTAGGGGATCGCGTTGATGAGGCCGCAGACGGCGCGCAGGGCGGCGTACTCGGCAAGGCAGGCGGGCTTTGGTTTCTTCGACATGTTTTAGACGTCATGAAAGTAGCTTTTGAACGCAGATCGCTTTGCGATACGCTGAATTTGGCAAGAACCGATGTGGCTACAACGGCCCCTTCGGGGCCTACGCCACAATCGGTTCTTGCCGAAAGTACGCTTGAAACTGGCACGATGGGTAGATCTGGGCGAAAAGGCATCGTGGCGTAGGCGACGCACGTCGCCGTCGTAGCCACATGCCTTTTCGGCCAATTCTGCGTATGCGGAGCATCTGCGTTTCATCATTTTTCAGAGGTGTTTTCATACAACACGTTCCGGACCTGTTCCTGGGCGTCGCGCAGGGCGGCGTTGAGGGCGTCGCGCTGGGCGTTGATCATGTCGCCGGCCGCGAGGTCGAGCTGGTTGACGGGAAGGGGGCGCACGGTGTACGAAAGCTGTCCGGACGGGGTGAAGCCGTAGAGGTAGTGGACGGCGATCCGGCCGCCCGGGCCTTTCCCCGTGCCGGTGCCGACGACGGCGAAGCCCGTCGTCTTCCCGGCGGCGTCACGTCCCGCGAAGAGCGGGAAACGGGGCCCCTGGCCGCACACGACGGCGGTGGTGGTACCCCTGGGGAGGACTTTGAGCGCGGTGGCGGATTGGGTGGGGTCGAGGATGAGGCGACCTTCCTGCGGCGGCGGCGGGGCGGCGGGCACGGCGGCGGAGGCTCTGCCCTCCAGGCGGGCCACGCGGGCCACCGCGTCGGCGAGGGCCTCGCAGACGGCGCGCGAGGTGATGGTGGCGCCCGTGAGGGCGTCGATCGTGCCGCCGTCCTTCTTCACCCTGAGCGCGGCGGCGGGCTTGCCGGCGAACTGCGCGGCAAACGCCGCGTCGCCGAGCTTCGCGCCGAGGCCGGGCGTTTCGTTGGCGGCGAGGACCCGGTAGGTGACGACGGCGCGGTCGGCCGTGAGACCCGCCATGAGGCGGATGTCGCCGGCGTAGCCGTTGGGGCTCGTGCCGGGGACGGCGTAGCCGAGAACCTTCGTGCGCGCGTCGTCCGCATAGCCGACGAAGAGGACGACGTTCGTGTCGGCGGGGTCGGGGCGCGCCACGAGGGCCTTGACGCCGGCGGGCATGACGGCCTGGGCGGCGCGGTTCGCCTTGAGCGTCGCGATGTTCGCGATGGGGAGGCGGGTGAAGGAATCGACGACCGCGAGAACCGCCGCGCAGACGGCGGAGATCGCCGTGAGGGGCAGGAGGAGCTTGAGCATGTTCTTCATCGGCGGGCTCCGAAGGGCTTCGGCTGTGTGAAGCGGGAGATGAGGGGCGTAAAGGCGTTCAGGATGAGGATGGCGAAGGAGACGCCCTCGGGGAAGGCGCCGTGGAGGCGGATGAGCATCGTGACGAGTCCGCACCCGCAGCCGAAGATCAGCTTGCCGAGGGGCGTGGCGGGCGAGGTCACGTAGTCCGTCGCCATGAAGCAGGCGCCGAGCAGCACGCCGCCGCAGAAGACGTGGACTTCCGCGAGCTTGAGGGCGTTCAGGTCCATGCCGTAGTGGAAGAACGCGAAGAGGACGACCGTGCCGATGAAGGCGACGGGGATGTGCCAGGTGATGACGCGGCGGACGAGCAGATAGGCGGCGCCGAGCAGGAGGGCGAGGGCGCTCACCTCGCCGAGGCAGCCGTTGACGTTCCCGAAGAAGGCGGCGTGGATGAACGAACCGTTCGTGAAGTCGAGCGCGCGTTCCGCCTCGGGCAGCTTTTCCCAGGCCGCCGTCGCGAAGGTCTTGAGGTAGCCGAGCGGCGTCGCGGTGGTCGTGGCGTCCACCGCCCCGGCGGCGGCCTTCCAGAGGGAGGGCGTCCAGGACGTCATCGCCTCGGAGAAGGAGACGAGCATGAACGCGCGGGCGGCGAGAGCGGGGTTGAAGGGGTTATAGCCGAGGCCGCCGAAGACCTGCTTGGCGACGCCGATCGCGAAGACGCTGCCCACGAGGGCCATCCAGAGCGGGAGGTCCGGCGGCAGGTTGAGGGCGAGCAGGAGCCCGGTCACGACGGCGGAGAGGTCGCCGATCGTGTTCTCGCGCTTCATCGCGAGGCGGCAGAGCGCCTCGGTGACGAGGCAGGCGGCGATGCAGGTGCCCGTCAGGAGGAGGGCCCGCCAGCCGAAGAAGTAGACGGCGCAGCCGAACGTGGGCAGGAGGGCGATGAGGACGTCGAGCATGATGCCGCTCACGGACGCCTTCGCGTGCGTGTGCGGTGAACTCGATAGGATGAACTGGGGAGCGTGCATGATGGTTGGGTCTCGTCGTTCCAGGTGGTTGGGTCAGGGCTTCTTCCGCAGCGCCGCCTTTGCGCGGCGGCAGAGCTGGGTGAGCGGACGGTAGGCGGGGCAGACGAAGGTACAGGCGCCGCACTCGATGCAGACGGCCACGTGGGCCCGTGCGGCGCACGCGAGGTCGTCCGCCTCGACGGCCTGGCCGATGAGGGCGGGGTTGAGGTTCATCGGGCACGCCCGCACGCAGCGTCCGCAGTTGATGCAGGGCTGCGAGACGTACTGGAAGACGCGTTGCCGCGACAGGAGGAGAAGCCCCGACGTCGTCTTCGTCGTCGCGATCTCCAGGCCCGGCACGGCGAAGCCCATCATCGTACCGCCCGAAACCACCTTGGCGGGCGGTTCCTTCACGCCGCCGCAGAAGGCGACGAGGTCGGCGTACTTCGTGCCGAGCGGGGCCTCGACGTTCTTCGGCTCGCGGACGGCGTCGCCCGAAACCGTCGTGACGCGCGAAAGGAGGCGCGTTCCGTGTTCCACCGCGTCCGCGACCGCCGCGACGGTGGAGACGTTCTCGACGACGCACCCGACGTCGATGGGCAGGGCGGGCGGCTCGGGTACGACGCGCCCGACCGTCGCGTAGATCTGGTGCTTCTCGGAGCCCTGCGGGTAGAGGACGGGAAGGACGACGATCTCGACGTCGCCGTCGATGTCCGCAAACGCCTTCTCCAGCGCGGCGACCGCCTCGGGCTTGTTCGCCTCGACGGCGAGGCGGACGGCGCAGCCACCGAGGATCTTGCGCAGAATCTCGACGCCGGTGCGCACGCGGTCCGCGCGCTCCAGCATGAGGCGGAAGTCCGCGCAGAGGTAGGGTTCGCATTCCGCGCCGTTCACGATCAGGTAGTCGCAGCGTTTGCTCGGCGGGGGGGTCAGCTTCACGCACGTCGGGAAGCCCGCGCCGCCCATGCCGCAGATACCGGCCGCGTCGATGCGCGCGAGGAGGTCTTCCCGACGGGCGGAGCGCCAGTCGAGAGGTTTCAGGTTTGAGGTTTCAGGTTTCAGGTTTGGCGTCAACCCCTCTGGCACCGGCGCGGTCGTGTCGAGGATGACCGCCGGAACGCGCGCGCCGCTCGGACTGGGACGCGGCTCAATCGCCGTGATGCGTCCGTTGGCGGGCGCATGGACCGGCACGGAGATGAAGCCGTTCCGTTCGCCGAGCAGCTGCCCCTTCACCACGTAGTCGCCCACCGCGACGATGCACGTCGCCGGCGCGCCGAGGTGCTGCCCCATCGAGATGACGAGCTCCGCCGGACACGGCATCGTCTCGATCGCCTTTTCGCGCGCCAGGTCCTTATGGTCGTCGGGGTGGACGCCCCCTTTGAATCGAAAGGTGCTTCTAACGGTTCTCATAGTTCACTTTCCAGCATTTTGTTCGTCCAGAGCCAATGCGTGCGAGACGTTTCATCTGCTTCAGGTCGGCGATCTTGCGCTGGATCGTCCGTCGCGAGAGACCCAGGACCTGCGCAAGTTCTTCCTGCGAAATGTACGGATCGGCCTCGGCATTCTGCAGGATTCTCTCTTCAATCGTACATGCGTCACGGGACACGTCGTCTACAGGCGCTTCCGCGCCATTCTTTTCGTCTAACATCAGGAATCTGTCGGCATCGCATCCAAATTCAATGATTTTGTCAACGCGGTTTTGCAGAAACTCCTCTAGTTTCCGTAACCGGGATGCGGACAGGTTGTAATAGGGATGCCGCTTGAACCGAAATCCCTTCAACCGCATGGCCGCAGCCTTCATGGCGGACGTCACGCCGCCTGGAAAGGCGAGCCAGGGAAGATAGAGACTCGGACCAATCTTGCGGGCATACTTGCGCAAGTCGTCCCATTCGTGGTTGCGGGGATCTTCCGGGCGGTCCAGGGCCAGCGAAAACAAACCGTAGCCGTTGTCGAAGATCGGTGCCGCGCCCATGATCTCATTCGTGTCATTGTCAATGAGGTAGCCGAAGTTGCCAAGGTGGCGGTCGGTATTGCAGATCAGGGCATCGAAAAAGAAGATTTCCGCAAAGCGTGCGTCCGCCAGCGCCTCCGCCGTCGAGACAAGGCGCCCTGCCGGAATGAAACCGATTTTCTCGCTTGTGAAAAGGGGACACGTCGAGCAAAGCCGTCCCTTGAACCGTTCAAGACCGTAGGGGACGTGCGCGTAGCCCAGCGCCTCGGCGATTTGCGCCGCATAGTATTCGGAATACGGCTCGAAGCCGGCGTTCGCAAAGTGTTCGCTGCCGGACTTGTAGAGCACGATGCCGGAATCTGTTCGACGCCAGCATTTCGCAAGCATGCCGTTCGTCGAGAACTCCGGCGATGTCTCAGGTACCGTCCGCGTCGGCGACCCCTGCCGTCCACATCCTGTAAACGCAAGGACGGCCATGGACTTCGAGAACGGATTCTCGTAAAGGTTGACGGCACGCCAACAGGCACGGGAGGCGTCGCCGCAGACCCAATGCACGTCATTGAGGGAAAGTCCCTTCGAGACTTCGATGATTGGCCGCACGCCATAGGAGACACCGAGTTTCAACAGCATCTCCTGGATGTAGTTGCGGTGCTTGGGAACAATACGGTGCCTGAGCCAACGCCAGAGTCCCTCGTCCGTGGCCTGGCCATGCAGGTCGAGCGGCAGAAAGCGCCGCGCCGCCTCGTTCACCGAGACAATGCGGACCCCTTCCGGTTCGAGCCAGTCGAACCGCAGGACTTCCGTATCTCGATGCCTCAGAATCATTTTTAGGTTTTAGCCGGGAAGGTTTTAGGTTTTAGCCGGGAAGGTTTTAGGTTTTAGCTGGGGGAGGTTTTAGCTGGGAAGGTTTTAGCCGGGAAGGTTTTAGGTTTTAGGTTTTAGCTGGGGGAGGTTTTAGTTGGGAAGGTTTTAGGTTTTAGGTTCTGGGCACTCATCGTTCTGTGTCGAACCGCCAAATTCTTGAAATCCCGTATCATTTCTTAACACTCTCTGCTAAAACCTAGAACCTAAAACCTCTCTGCTAAAACCTGAAACCTAAAACCTAAGACTCAGTGCGGAGGCGGCGTATCAGCGACGAAAGCATCTTTCCTATCTCTTCCGCCTCTGCGCTGAGTTTTTCATACTCCGACAGGTAGCCAAACCGGAACGCCAATTCCAGTTGGGTCATCACTTCGTTCAGCGATCCCTTTGCCAAATGCAGGAAATGGGCGAAGTCCTTCGCCGAATCGCGTCCGCGTCCCTCGGCAATGTTTGACGGAATCGAGACCACCGCCCGGCGAAGTTGGTCGCACAGGCCAAACCGTTCCTCCGCCGGGAAGCAGGGCAGCATGGTATAGACGTGTTCCGCAAAAAGCATAGCCTTTTGCCACACCACCAAATCTCGAAAATCCCGAATCATCTCAAAATGCTCCAATCTAAAACCTGAAACCTAAAACCTCTCCGCTAAAACCTAGAACCTAGAACCTAAAACCTAAAAAACCTCTCCGCTAACACCTAAAACTTCTCTGCTAAAACCTAAAACCTAAAACCTCCCCATGCACTTCGCGGGACATTTCGCCGCGATCTGTTCGTCCGTCGGCGGGTTCGCGTAGTTGACCTGCGCGAGGAAGCCCTGGAACGTGAAGTGGTGCGCCGCTGCGCCGCCCGCGTTCTTTTCGCAGAGGTGGCAGCCGATGCAGCCGACGGAGCAGACCTTGCGGACGGCGGGGCCCTTGTCCGGATTCGCGCAGAGGACATGGAGCGGCGCCTTGGCGGGCACGAGCGCGATGAGCCGTCGCGGGCACGCGGCCACACACTTCCCGCAGCCGATGCAGAGGTTCTTCTCGACCCGCGCCAGACCGTCTTCGATGCGGATCGCGTTCTTCGGGCAGACGCGCGCGCAGCTTCCGTAGCCGAGGCAGCCGTAGGTGCATCCCTTGCCGCCGCCGGCGGTCGCGGCGGCCGCATCGCAGTCGCAGAGTCCGTTGTAGGCGCCTGCGGAGACGGCCTTGGAACGGGATCCGCCGCACCGGACGAGCGCGACGCGCCGTTCGGCCGCAGTGGCGGCAACGCCGAGGATGCGGGCGACGTTCGCCGTGCAGGCGTCGTCCGCCGCCGTGCAGGCGCCGGGCGCGGCCAC
>URIT01000110.1 GCA_900547945.1 uncultured bacterium | reverse complement strand
CGCGCGCCAGCGCGCGATCGCCGCCCATGAGGGCCGCGCCCTCTCCCTGCCCGTGCCGCCGCCGGCCGTGACGGCGGCGCCGAAGCCGGTGGCGGCGCCCAAGGCCGAGGAACGCAAGGTCGAGATCGGCGTCTCCCTGCCCGAGCTTCCCAAGGTGTCCATCCAGATGGGAGAGTCGGAGGACGAGGGCGCGTCGGCGGCTTCGGACTTCGAGGACGACGAGGTGGACGCGCGCGACTACCTGCACGGCAAGGACCTTGAACGGCGCGACGCGAAGAGCGCGTCCGCCAAGAAGGACCAGGCCGCCAAGAAGGAGACGGCGAAGAAGGAACAGGCGTCCGCCCGGAAGGAGGCGGCGGCGAAGAAGCCCGCCGTGCCAGCGCCGGCCCCTGTGAAGAAGCCCGTGGTGGCGCCGCCGCCGAAGCCGGTGCCGCCGCCCGCGCCGCGCGTGGGCGGGCTGCGTGCCGGGTTCTCGTCCGTCTCGATGCGCGTGTCGCGCCCGCAGGTGCAGATCGTGCCGGGCAGGCCCGTCATCTCCACCGGCACCGCCGCGCCCGCGCCCGTCGTGCCGCCGAAGCCCACGATCTCCCTTTCCGTCTCCACGCGCGAGATCTCGATTCGCGGCGCGGTCGTCGTGAAGGAGCTCGCGCTCAAGCTCGGCATCCGCCCGAACCGCCTGATCGCGGACCTCATGGGCCTCAAGGTGCTCGCGTCGATCAACCAGCGCGTGGAACCCGACGTCGCGACGAAGGTCGCGCAGAAGTACGGCTACAAGGTCAACATCGAGCACGCCCGCGACGCGGCGAACAAGAAGCCCGTCCTCAAGGCGATCGACGCGGACGACGAGATTCCCGAGGACAAGCCCGAGGACATGCAGATGCGTCCGCCGGTCGTCACGTTCCTCGGCCACGTCGACCACGGCAAGACGACGCTCATGGACTACATCCGCCACGCGCACGTCGCGGCGGGCGAGGCCGGCGGCATCACCCAGCAGATCTCCGCCTACCAGGTGGACGTGCAGGGCCGCAAGATCACCTTCCTCGACACGCCCGGCCACGCCGCGTTCAACGCGATGCGCCAGCGCGGCGCGCAGCTCACCGACATCGCCGTCATCATCATCGCCGCCGACGACGGCATCATGCCCCAGACCGAGGAGGCGATCAAGTTCGCCCGCCAGGCCGGCGTGCAGATCATGGTCGCCATCACGAAGTGCGACAAGCCCATCGCGAACGTCCAGCGCGTGAAGCAGCAGCTCCAGAAGATCGGCCTCACCCCCGAGGAGTGGGGCGGCGACATCGTGTGCTGTGAGGTCTCCGGCACGACGGGCCAGGGCGTGGACAACCTGCTGGAGATGATGCTCCTGCAGGCGGACGTGCTCGAACTCACCGCGAACCCGAAGCGCCGCGCGAACGGCTATGTCATCGAGGCCGAGCTGGAACAGGGCTTCGGTCCCTCCGCGACGCTGCTCGTCACGGGCGGTACGCTCAAGGTGGGCGACGCCGTCCTCATCGGCGAGCATTTCGGCAAGGTCCGTTCCCTCATCGACGACCGCGGCCGCCGCATCAAGGAGGCGACGCCCTCCACGCCCGTCAAGTGTACGGGCCTTTCGGGCGTGCCCGAGGCCGGTGCCGAGTTCCGCGTGATGCTGGACGAGAAGCGCGCCCGCACGCTCGCCGAGGAGGCCGCGCGCGCCCGCAAGGAGCAGGAGCTTTCGCAGACGAAGGCCGTCTCGCTCGACGCCCTCATGAGCCAGATGAGCGCGGGCGACAAGCGCGAGCTGAGCGTCGTCGTGAAGAGCGACACGCAGGGTTCCCTGGAGGCGATCGTGGAGGCCCTGCGCGGCATCAAGAGCGAGAAGGTGTCGCTCAAGATCATCGGCACGGGCACGGGCAACGTCTCGCTCACCGACGTGAAGAGCGCGGCGGCCGGCAAGGCCGTGATCGTGGGTTTCGACATCGGCTGCGATTCGGGCGTGCAGCAGCAGGCCCGCCACGACGGCGTGCGCATCAACTCGTTCCGCATCATCTACGAGCTGATCGATCACGTGAAGAAGACGATGCTCGACCTCCTGCCGCCCGAATTCACCGAGAAGGTGAAGGGCCACGCCGAGATCAAGGCCATCTACGACATCGGCAAGCTCGGCAAGATCGCCGGTTCGCAGATGCTGGACGGCACGCTCGTCGCCTCGGCGCGCTACCGCATCCTGCGCGGCAAGACGAAGGTCTGGGAGGGCAAGGTCCAGACGCTCCGCCACTTCAAGGACGAGGTGAAGGAAGTGACCGGCCAGCAGGAGTGCGGCATCTGCTTCGCCGGCTTCGAGGACTTCGCCGTGGGCGACACCGTGGAGTGCTACGTGCTGGAAGAGCTGCCGCGCTCGCTGTAGGGAGACCCGTCCCATGTCCGTTGATCGTCTCGAAAGAGTCAACTCCCTCCTGAAGCGCGTCATCGGCGAAGCCGTGTTCCGCGTCCTCCAGGGGGACGACGTGAACCCCGGCGTCGTCACCGTCACGGAGGTGAAGTGCGCGAAGAACCTGCGCAACGCGACCGTGAAGGTGAGCGTGTTCGGCGAGCCCGTGGAGCAGAACCGCGTGCTCGGCCACCTCATCCGCCGCACGCACGAGTTCGAGCGCATCGTCAATTCCGAGGTGCGCCTCAAGTTCACGCCGCAGCTGCGCTTCGTGATCGACCACTCCCTAGAGAAGGGCGACCACGTGCTCGCGCTCCTCGACAACCTGCCACCCCCGGCGGAGGGCTGATGGCGCGCCTCGACTCCATCGCGATGCTGGCGGCGCTCGACGGGCTCCTGCTCGTCGACAAGCCGTCGAACATCTCCACGCACGACGTGGTGAAGGCGGTCAAGTCGCGCTTCAACCTCGTCAAGGTCGGCCATGGCGGCACGCTGGAGCCGAACGCGACGGGCCTTGTCGTGCTGCTCGTGGGCGACGGGACGAAGTTCTCGAACGACCTCATGGGGCGGGACCGCGCCTACACGGCGACGTTCCGGCTCGGTCGCGTGACCGACACGCAGGACCGCGAGGGGCGCACGCTCGAAGAGCGTCCCTTCGACGCCGTGACGCGCGAACGCCTGGACGCCGTCCTGCCCGAGTTCCGGGGCGACATCTTCCAGACGCCGCCTCCCTTCAGCGTCATCAAGCGCCCCGACACGCCGACCTACGGCATCGTGCCGACCGATCCCGCCGAGCGGACGACGCGCCTCGTCCACGTGTACCGCCTCGCCGTGACGGCCTTCGCGCCGCCGCTCGTGACGGTTGAGTTCGTCTGCACGAAGGGCGTCTCGGCGCGCGCGCTCGCCCACGATCTCGGCCAGTCCCTCGGCTGCGGGGCTTCCCTCGAGTCCCTGCGCCGCACGCGGGTCGCGAAGTTCGACGTGGCCGACGCGATCGGCCTCCTGGACCTCCTCAAGCTCGACGCCGTCGGCTTCAGGGACCGCGTCATCCCCATGGCGGGGGCGCTTGCGTGAGGGCGCTCGCCGTCGGGTTCTTCGACGGGGTTCATCTTGGCCACCGCCGGCTTCTCGCGCGGGCCGACGCCGCGCTCACCTTCTGTAACCATCCCGCCACCGTCTTCGCGCCGGACCGCGCGCCCGCCCTCCTCATGACGCCGCCCACGCGCCTCGCGGCCATCCGCGCGGCGCTGGGCGGCGCGGACACGGCTGAGGCGTCTGTGCGCGCGCTCGACTTCACGGCGGAACTGGCCGCGCAGCCGCCGTCCGAATTTGCCGCCTGGCTGCGCATGGCCTACCCCGCGCTGGACACGATTCTGTGCGGCGCGAACTGGACGTTCGGCGCGGGGGGCGCGGGCGATGCCGCGTTCCTGCGCGTGCGCGGCTTCCGGGTCGAGGTCGTGCCCTTCGCCATTTGCGGGGAAACGCCGGTCTCCTCCACGCGCATCCGCGCCGCCGTGGCGTCCGGCGACCTGGACCTCGCCGCCGCGATGCTGGGGCGTCCCTGGGCGCTGGAGGGCGAGGTTTTCGCCGGGAAGGGCGTGGGGCATACGCTCGGCTTCCCCACGCTCAATGTCCGCCCTGCGACGGGGCTTGTGCGTCCGCCGTGCGGCGTCTACGCCGTCGAGACGGCGTGGGGACGCGGCGTCGCGAACTACGGCCTCGCCCCCACGATGGGCGCACGGGCCTGGGCGGAGCCCGTTTTGGAAGTGCATCTGCTGGAAGTCCCCGCCGCCGGCCTGCCGCCGCTTCGGGGACGGACGGTTGCGGTGGACATGCGGCGGTTCCTCCGCCCCGAACGGCACTTCGCCTCCGTCGCCGAGCTCCAGGCCCAGATCGCCCGTGACCTCGCCGCCGCGCGGGCCTGAGGGCTCGCCGACCGTAATCCGTCCGCCTTGACAACTCCGTCGGCGGGAGGGGTGGATTGTGGTATACTATTCCCCGCTATGAATATCGTCATTCTTCTGGGCGCCCCGGGTTCGGGGAAGGGTACGGTCGCGGGCAAGCTGGCGGCCGAGAACGCGAATCTCAAGCACGTGTCGAGCGGCGACCTGCTGCGCGGCGCCGTGGCGAAGGGGACGGAGGCCGGCCGACAGGCCAAGGCGTTCATGGAGGCGGGCAAGCTCGTGCCCGACGCCCTCATCGCCACGATGATCAAGGATGTCGTCGCGGAGACGACGGGCGACGTGACGATGCTGCTGGACGGCTTCCCGCGCAACCTTGCGCAGGCCGAGATCCTCGCCGAGATGGGCGCGCCCGTCAAGGGCGCCGTCCTCATCGACGTGCCGGACGATATCATCCAGGACCGCATCGCGGGCCGCCGTACGTGCCCCAAGTGCAAGGCCGGCTACCATGTGAGGAATCTCCCGCCCAAGGTCGAAGGCGTCTGCGACGTCTGCGGCGAGAAGCTCGTCATCCGCAAGGACGACAATCCCGAAACGGTGAAGGACCGCCTTGTCGTGTACCACCAGCAGACCGAACCGCTGATCGCCTACTACCGGGAGAAGGGCCTGCTGAAGACCGTCAACGGCCTGACGGGCGTCGACCGCGTCGCCGAAGACTTCCTGAAGACCCTGTAAGGTCGGCGCCGGATGAAAGTCGACATCAAGACCAAGGCCGAAATCGACCGCATGCGCGTCGCGTGCCGCATGAGCGCGGAGGTGCGCGACCTCGCCGCCGCCGCCGCCGTGCCGGGCGCGACGACGGCGGACATCGACCGCGTCGTGCGCGACTACTGCCAGAAGAACAAAGTCGCCGCGAGTTTCCTCGGCTACGCCGGCTTCCCCGGCGCAATCTGCGTGAGCGTCAACGACGAGGTCATCCACGGCATTCCGGGCGGCCGGATGATCATTCCGGGCGACCTCGTGAAGTGCGACGTGGGCGTGTGTACGCTCGGCTTCAACGGCGATACGAGCCGCACGGTGATGGTGGGCGTGACGGATCCCGCGGTCATCCGTCTCGTGGAGACCACGAAGAGATGCCTCGCGGCGGGCATCGCCGCAGCGGGCCCCGGCGTCCATCTCGGCGACGTGGGCTACGCCATCCAGAAGGTCGCGGAGGACGCCGGGTTCGGCATCGTGCGCGACTGGATCGGGCACGGCGTGGGGCGTACGGTCCACGAGGACCCCGAGGTGCCGAACTACGGCAAGCCCGGCACGAAGCTCGTTCTGCGCCCCGGCATGACCATCGCCATCGAGCCGATGATCACGCTCACTACGGCCGGGGCGAAGACCTATGTGGACAAGGCGAACGGCTGGACCGTCATCACGCGCGACCACTGCATGGCCGCGCACTTCGAACACACCGTCGCCATCACCGACGACGGCTGCGAGGTCCTGACCGTCCCGGCGGACTATCCCTGACGCGCCCCTTGCCCTTTCCCGGCGGACGAACCCGAAGGCGCCACGGTCGAACGGCGGCTGATTGTTCGTTCGCCGGGTTTCTTTTCGTTGATTTTTGAATTTACCCCCTTGTCAGGCGTTCTGATTTTTGAGATAATACTCGTTCGTTCGACCACGAAAGTAGAGTAAACAACATGAAAGTACGTAGTTCCGTTCGTCGCATTTGCGAGAACTGCCGCATCATTCGCCGCAAGGGCGTGGTGCGCGTGATCTGCACCAACCCGCGCCACAAGCAGCGCCAGGGCTAAGAAAACAAGAGGAAAAACAACCATGCCGAGATTGATGGGTGTGGATATTCCGGGCAAGAAGCATACGCGGTATGCGCTCCGGTACATCCACGGAATCGGGCCGAAGCGCGCGGATGACGTGCTGGCGGCGTGCAATGTCGAGCCGAGCAAGAAGGCCGATGACCTGACGCAGGACGAGATCCATGCGATCACCACGTACATTCAGGACCACTACCGTGTCGAGGGCGATCTGCGCCGCGAGGTTTCGCAGAACATCCGCCGCCTGATTTCGATTGGCTCCTACCGCGGGCTCCGCCACAAGCGCGGACTGCCGGTGCGCGGCCAGCGCACGAAGACGAACGCGAAGACGCGCAAGGGCAACCGCAAGGCGTCGGCCTCCGCGATTCGCGCCTCGGCTCCCGCGAAGAAGTAAGCCCGTTGTAGGAGAGGAATTTAGACAATGAGCGAAGAGAAGATCAAGCAGGAAGCTGCTGCGGCTCCGGCCCCGGCGGCAGATGCGGCCGCTCCGGCGACCGCCGAGGGGGAGGCCGCTCCCGCCTCGAAGAAGCGCCCCGGCAAGTCCATCCCCGCCGGCATCGCCTTCATCCGTTCCACGTTCAACAACACGCAGGTGTCGATTGCCGACGCGCGTGGTGGCGTGATTGCCTGGAGCTCGGCCGGCAAGGCCGGATTCAAGGGCAGCCGCAAGTGTACGGCGTTCGCCGCGACGATGGTCGCGCAGGACGCGGCCCGTACGGCGTATGCCAAGGGCATGCACGAATGCGAAGTCCGCATGCAGGGTGCGGGCGCGGGCCGCGAGTCGGCTGTGCGCGCCATCCAGGCTGCGGGCATCCGCGTCACGATGATCACCGACTGCACGCCGGTTCCCCACAACGGCTGCCGTCCGCGTAAGCGCAGGAGGGTTTAATCATGGGTCGTTATACTGGTCCCGTTTGTCGTCAGTGCCGCCGCGAAGGGCAGAAGCTCTTCCTCAAGGGCGAGCGTTGCTATCGTGCCAAGTGCCCGATCGATCAGGGTACGGGCATTCCCGGCATGCACGTGGCGCGCCGCGCCCGCAAGATGTCCGAATACGGCGAGCAGCTGCGCCAGAAGCAGTCGCTCCGCCGCCAGTACGGCATGGGCGAGCTGCAGTTCCACCGCTTCTTCAAGGAGGCCCTGCGCCGCAAGGGCGTGACGGGCGAGATTCTCCTCCAGCTCCTTGAACTCCGTCTTGACAACGTGGTGTATCGCCTCGGCTTCGCGCCGAGCCGCCGCGCCGCGCGTCAGTACGTGCTCCACGGGCATGTCACGGTGAACGGTCGCAAGGCCGCGGTTCCGTCGATGGTTCTGGGCCAGGGCGATGTCGTCGCCGTCAAGGACAAGGCGAAGTCCCGCGATTTCGCGACAAAGTCCCTTGACGCTGCGACCAAGGCGCAGATGCCGGCTTGGATCAACCTTGACCGCACGGCGTTCAAGGCCGAAATCGTCGAGATTCCGACCCGCGAGCAGATTGCGCCGATCGTCGACGAACAGGCGATCGTCGAACTGTACTCGCGTTAATGGAAGCGGGCAGAGTCCCGCCCGTAGTTTTCACCCATCTCAAGGGAGGTTTCAATGCCGATCCGTTTGAGTCGTTTTGAAATGCCGGAGCGCGTCCAGCGCGACGAAGGCACCGCAACGGGGACGTATGCCCGATTCGTGGCCGAGCCGTTTGAAATCGGCTACGCCCGCACGATCGGGAATTCGCTCCGCCGCGTGCTGCTTTCGTCCATCGAGGGCTGCGCGATCAGCTCGGTCAAGATCGAGGGCGTGAGCCACGAGTTCTCGACGATTCCGGGTGTCGCGGAGGACGTGACGGACATCATCCTCAATCTGAAGCGCGTGCTGCTGAAGACGTTCACGCGCGAGAACACCAAGCTCCATCTGCGCAAGGAGGGCCCCTGCACGGTCTACGCCGGCGACTTTGCCGCCGAAAATTCCGTGGAGGTGCTCAATCCGCGCCAGGAGATCGCAACCCTCGAAGACGGTGCCGTCTTCGACATGGAGTGCGAAATCCGCATCGGTCGCGGCTTCTGCCTGGCCGAGGGCAACAAGACGCCGGACCAGGAGATTGGCCGCATCGCAATCGACTCGATCTTCTCGCCCGTCACGCGCGTGAACTTCCTCGTGGAGAACACCCGCGTGGGCCAGCGCACCGACTACGAGAAGCTCGTCCTCGACGTGTGGACCGATGGTCGCGTGACGCCGGACGATGCCCTCAAAACCGCCGCTGCGGTTCTCCGCCGCCATCTCGACGTGTTCGTCGACTACTCGAACGTGGATGCGCTTGAGTTCGACGACTCCGAGAAGAAGGGTGCGGACGAGCGTGAACGCCTCCGCAAGCTGCTGAACATGTCCGTGAACGAGATCGAGCTTTCGGTCCGTGCCGCGAACTGCCTCAACAACGCCAACATCACCACGGTGGGTGAGCTTGCGCAGAAGACCGAGGCGGACATGCTCAAGTACCGCAACTTCGGAAAGAAGTCGCTGAACGAGATCAAGGACAAGCTGAAGGACCTCGGGCTCTGCCTCGGCTACAAGTTCGACGCCGACCTGCTCGAATCGAAGAAGTAATTGTTGTAAGGAAGTTTTCCCATGCGTCATCAGAGAGTTATGAAGAAGTTCGGGCGCTCGAAGGAGCACCGCAAGGCCCTCATGCAGAGCCTTGTGACGAACTTGATCCTCGTCGAATCGATCAAGACCACGCTCCCGAAGGCCAAGCAGGCCCGTAAGGACGCCGAGAAGATGGTCACGCTCGCCCGCAAGGGCACGCTGGGCGCGCGCCGTCTCGCCGCGTCCCGCCTCCAGCAGCCCAAGGCCGTCCAGAAGCTGTTCGACAAGATCGTTCCGGCGATGGAAGGCCGCAAGGGCGGCTATACGCGCATCCTCAAGCTCGGCGCCCGCAAGGGCGACGCGGCCCCGATGTGCCTTCTGCAGTGGGTCTCCGTGCCGGAAGTCACGGATGCGGCGCCTGAAGCCGCTCCAGCCGCCGAGGCCCCGAAGGCCGAGGAAGCCAAGTAAATACCAGACCGGCGGTTCAGCCCTTGTGGATCTGAACCTATAGCGAGTGGGCGCGCCCTTTGGGGCGCGTCCATTTTTGTTGTAAGATTTCCTTCTTCTCTCTCCCTTCCCCATCGGGCTTCGTCTTCCCGAACACGTCTTACCCTAGAACGAGCAGGTGACGGATAGGAAGGACTCACGGAGGAATGGTCGGATTTCCGTTCATCCACACAATTCCCATTTTCTGTCTAAATTTTCATTACTGGGTATGCAGTTGACTCAACCAAACACAACGGGTTGTGTCTTATGCAGCGATTGCCACTACTATAGATTGCGATAGCTTGAGTCATGTGCATACCCAGTTTCCGCTTAAATTCCATTTCCGCATAAAATCAAATTCTTATCATAATTTCTCATTTTCGTCGAGTCGTATGCCCGTTCTCCAAACGGGTGAACGGACGAGATGCGCCACATGGTCATGGTGCGAGATCCTGAAGGAGCGAGATCCTGAAGTCCCTGAAAAAATCGCGTCTCCGGGTACAATTAGAGGGAGGGATATAGGGATTCGAGTGGAGGAATTCGAGCGCACTTCAACTGACGTTTCTTGGTCCACCATGCTCGATTCCGTTCCGAACAAATCAAGCGATTTCCCTTGCCCCATCGCGCAGGGATGTGGTAGACTTTCGTCGTCCCGTCCAAGTCTCCCTCCGCCCGTCCGTCGGGATCTGGAGGAAACGGGACAGGACAGACAAGGCGAAAAAACGAGGAGAAATCCGATGGACACACGCATCAGGAGAAGGCTGGTCCGCGAAGGGCATGTGCTCGCCGAACGTCCGCATGTGGATACGCGGGCGTTCCTCGACTGGTTCCGCGAGGAGGTCCTCTGTCTGGACTCCGAGGCCTACCGCCGCGCGTTCTGGCGGGCCGACTATCGGGAGGGGCATACCATCGGCCCCATGCCGCGCACGTTCCGCAGCTGGCAGAACGAGCGCGGCGTCCGCCCTCTGGAGCGGTGTTCGGACGCGCTCGCCGTCTGTTTCTTCATCGGTGCGCCCGCCCTCGCCTGCTGGCTTGCGTGCCGGGCGTTCGACGCGGCACGCCGTCGCATGCGCCGGACGACCTACTACGAGCGCGAGCGGGACCGTCGGCTTGCGCTCGGGCGCACGCGCCGTGCCATCACGCGGCGATGGACGATGAATCCGAAGCCGACCATGGCCGCCCTGAGGGCTGCCTGGCGCGCGGCGCGGACCTCGCCCGAGGCGGCCCTGCGCCTCGGGGGCATGTTGGAAGACCTCGAATGTTATGTGGACAACCGCGTCGTGGGCGACGCCGCGACGGGGTGGCGCGGACGTCGGGGCGGCATCAAGCGCCTCCTCGAACGCGAGGCACCCGATCTCTTTGCGCATTACGCGGCGCTTATGCGCTACAAGTCCATCGCGCGGCGCTTCCGGCAGGCGTGTGGACTGGCCGACCCCGTCCCGGCCGACGCGGCCCTTCCTGTCGCCTCCGGGACGCCGCGTGCGCGGACGCGGAGGGTCGCGGGCGTTGACTTCCCCCGCCGCGCCCAACCCGTGGACGCCGCGCCGCTCGCCGTCGCGGCCGCCGTGTTCGCGGAAGCGGGGAGGACCGTCATCTCCCTGGAGGCCGCGCTGGCGTTGAGGATCGACCCTGACTGCATCGCCCTTGCGCGGCGTCCGGCGGACCGCGGCGTGCGGCCGCGCACGTCCCTCCGCGTGGTCGGATGGCTGCGGCGGCGTCTGCGGCATTCCGCCTAGAGTTCATTTTTCTGAAGGATTTCTTCCTTTGACTTGCTGTTTGAACGGATTACTTGATTTGTTCGGAACGGAATACGTGCATGGGCCTGGTGGGGAAGATTGAGACGGGTGGGAATGGAAGGGCAGAGGAGAAAGGATCGTGTCGTGCAGGAGAAAATGAAAAGTAAAGCCGCCCCTCGTCCGTCAGGTAGCAGGGGCATTCTTTGACGGAAGGTCCCAGTCCGGTCTTGCCGCTCAGAAAAAGATTCAAGACCTTCAGATGGCATGGCTACGCTTTGACGGAAGGCCTCAGCCCGTCAAAGAGTGCGGAGATGCATTGATGGCTGATGAGTTCAGTGGGGTGCACCGAGAGATTTATGCAGCCACCCCACATTTCCCGCTTGATTTTCGCA
>URIT01000109.1 GCA_900547945.1 uncultured bacterium | reverse complement strand
TGTACGCGGGCCGCCGGGGACGTCGGCCCCTACCATGCCTCACGTCCTGTCCACACCCCACGCCCGGTCCACACCCACTGGCGGGTGACGATGTCAGGCGGCGGCCTTAGGATCAGCACCGTATCGGTTCGTTCCTTCTGAACCGTTCCGTATCAGCAGGACGAACAACCAGATCGTTCCGATGACCGGCACGAAGGCGAAGAGTAGCCACCAGCCGCTATGGTCCGTGTCGTGAAGCCGTCGCACGAACACAGCCCATGAGGGCAACAGGACGGCCAGTGAATAAAGGATCGACACAACAGGCCATCCCACACCTATAATGCCATCCAAAACATTGGCGAGAATGGACGCAAGGAGATTAAACAGGACAAACATCCAATACTCCTTGCGCCGTGCCCTCCCGGAAAACGTCGCATACTTTTTCCAGCAATCAATGTACCAATTCATTTTTTGTTCCTTTCTTCACCCGACTGCGTGTACGGCAGAGGGAGCGGGCGGTTCCCCCCTGCCGTGTTTCCAGTGAGGTTGTAGGAGACCCGACAAGGGTCACGGAAGAGGAAGTACCCGGAAAGGACTCCTCCTCCACGCCGCCACAGGCTCCGTCTTCCTAATTCTTCCAAGAAACGTACCCATCTTACAACATTGCACCACCCACCTGTCAAGTGGCACTTTTCGATTTTTTAAAGTTTTCTGTTTCCGCCGCTCGAAGTCCCTTCTTCCCCATCAAAGGCCACGCCGGGAGGATCGCACCCCCGCGCGACCGCCGTTCCGTACTCGCGCCACGCGCCGGAGGCGGCGCGGGAGCGCGGTCAGAGCGTGGCGAGCGTGGAGAGGATGGCGGGCAGCAGCTGCTTCTTACGCGAGAGGACGCCCGGCAACAGGAAGATCCCGTCCGCGTCCGTGCGCCAGGGGAGCGCGCGCCGCACCACCTCCGCGCCACGGAAAAGGAGTTCGGAATTGCCCCGCACGGGATCCGTCACGAGGAGCGCCACGAAGTCCAGCCTCTCCTGACCGAGCACGCGCGCAAGCTCCGCGTCCAGCGCGTCGCGCTGGTTGTGGAAGAAGGCCAGATTGGACTCCTCCAGCTGCGCGAGCGAGAACGACCAGCCGCTTTCCGAATAGGTCTTGCGGTCCGAGTCGACCGCCTTCTCGGGCGTCATCGAATGGAGCGCGGAGGCGACGGACATCATGCCGTCCATCAGGCTCTGCGCCGACATCCCGCAGATCTTCTCCAGCCACGCCGCGCACGTGTGGTCCTCCCCGACCGTCGTGGGGGACTGGAAGAGGAGCGTATCCGCGACGATGCCCGCGAGCAGCACGCCCGCGACCTCCTTCGAGGGACGCAGCCCCGCGCCGCGGAACATGCGCGCGACGAGCGTACACGTGGACCCCACGGCGTCCGCCGTGTACTTGATCGGCTCGGGCGTGGAGGTGAACGAGATGCGGTGGTGGTCGACGACCTCGATGACGGGAATCTCCTCCAGTCCCGGAATGCCCTGCGCCGTTTCGTTGTGGTCGACGAGGATCATGCGGAACGGAGGGATCTCGGCGAACGCGCGCTTCAGCACGGTGCCGAGCAAGCGCCCCTCCTCGTCCACGACGGGAAAGTGGTTGTGGGCGTTGCGGATCGCGGCGGGCTTCACGTCGTGGACGCGGTCCGTCGCCGTGAGCACCTGCGTGCAGGCGTGGAGCGGGGCCTCGCCCGTCGGACGCGAAAGGTCGTCCTTCGCGATGAAGAGCGAAAGGAGCTTCGCGGGCGAGAGCATCCCCCGGAAGCGTCCGTCCGCACCCGCGACGGGCAGGGACGACTCGCCGGAGGCCTCCAGCGTGCGCAGGGCGTCGATGAGCGGCATCTCCGCCGAGATGATCGGCACGTCCGGCGCGATCAGGTCGCGCACGCGCACGTAGACGTCGCCGCGCGAGGCGGGCGGCACGAGGCCGAAACGGTCGAACACCCATTTCGCGCGGTCCGGCAGACGCCCGGCGCAGAGCGGCTCGACGTTGGAAAGCCCCGTGCGGCGGCGCAGGTCGGCGAGCGCGTAGGCGCTCATGACCGAATCGCAGTCAGGATTGCGGTGCCCGCAGACGAAGATCGTACGCACGTCCACGAAGATCCCTCCCTACTCGTCGTCCTCGTCGTCGTCGTCCGTGTCGAGCGCGGACGACAGGGACGCCGCCGTGAACGCATTGAACGCGGCGCCGAAGTTCTTCAGCTCGTTCGCCGTGATCCGCAGAAGCCCCCGGCAGGAACCGTCCTTTTCGGCCCAGAACGCGCCCGCGACGGCGCTGTTCGGCGCCGCAGCCGGCATCGCCGCGATCATCGCCCCGTACTGCTTCGCGTCCTTCTCGGAGGCGACGCGCGCCATAAGGGGCAGCACGGCCTCGCGCACAAGGCCGTAGAGGGAACAGTAGAACACCGCGCCGGGACGCGCCGCCGCCGTCTCCGGCAGGGCCTCCGCCACGTGCGCCTCGCCCGTCGGCTTCCCCTTCGGCGGCGTGAAGCCGGGCGCGGACACGCGCGACCCGATCCACGTACCGTCGGCCTTGTAGACGAGGACCGTCTTCGTGTCGCCGAGGACGGTCGCCACGGTCTTCCTGGCCGTCGCCAACGCCTTTTTTGTCTCCTTGTCGTCCGCAAGGCCCGAAACCGTCGCGCCGATGTCGATCGCCTCCGCCCAGTCGACGACGAAGCCCGTCTCCGCCTTCACGAGGATCTTCCTCCCCGGCCACTGCCGCGCAAAGGCCCGCGCAAGGCGGTCGAAGAACGCCGTCGTCGCCGCGACCGCCTTGTGCGCCGCCGCCGACGCGCCGGCGGAGACGAACGCGGGGCGCAGCTGCGCGTCGAACACGAGCGCGCTCCCCGTCCAGTCCGCCGCCGCCGGATAGGACGCGCCCTCGCGCAGAAGCGCCACGAGCGCGTCCGCCGCCTCGCGCGCAAGCGGCGCATACGCCTTCGTCTTCGCGTCTCCCTGCACGAACGCGGCAAGATTCGTCTGGATCTGCGCGGCGGCGGCCTCCAGATCCGCGCGGAACGCGGCCTCCGACGACGTGCCGCACGCCAGGCGCGCCATCATCGCCCCGAAGAGGGGCGCCCCGGCGGGAAGACGGTCGAGCGCCCCGGCGGGCAGCGCATCGCCCGCGCCGACGAGCGCGGACGCGCCCGGCCGCGCCGCAAGGCGTCCCTCAACGGTCAGCCCCTTGTCCGTCAGGTCAAGTGCGGCCGTCGCGCCCGCAAAGGACGCAAACTCCGCGCGCGTCCGCAGCCCCGCCGCCGTGACGTCGATGCGTACGAGCGGACGCACGGCCTCCGTGCGCACGGTGCGGGCGGCGAAGTCCTCCAGCGCGCGCCGGGCCAATACCGCAGACGGCGCAATCGCGCAGAAGCGCCGGTCCCCGGTGAACATCACCGCGCGCGCGTCCGGATTCTGCTCGTCCGCAGGCAGGTGGAGCATCCCGTCGTCGTCCTTCGTCGCGCCGGGATGGCCCAGCAGCATCTGCGCCGGACCATCCACGCTTGGGTAGACGACCACGATCTCAGTGTCGTCCGTCGTGCTCGCATAGACGAACCCGTACATCGGCGCATCGCTCCGGAAGCGCCCGTACGTCTGGGCAAGACGTTCCTGCCCCGCGCCGATCAGGAGCGCGGGGAGAAGCGGATTGTTGACCATCGTCCCCAGCTCGACGACCTTCTTCGAGATGTCGCCAAAGGGCGCCAGCTCCACCGTCGCGACAAGCTCGGGCTTCGCCGCCTTCTTCTCCGCCGCGAACACTCCGCCCGCAACCAGGCAGAACAGGACCACGGATTTCTTCATGACCTTCTTCATGCAACGCCTCCTCTCTTCAACCATTTCACGATTCAACCATTCACTCACTTCGCGTACTCGACGCAGCGCAGTTCGCGCACGACCGTCACGCGGATCATGCCGGGGAACTTCAGCTGCGCGGAGATGTCGCGGCAGATCTCGCCCGCAAGCTCGGCGGCGGCCGAGTCGCCGACCACGGACGGATCGACGACGACGCGCAGATCGCGCCCCGCCTGCACGGCGTAGACGTGCAGCACGCCCGCATGCGCCTTCGCGATCTTCTCCAGGTTCTCCAGGCGCTGGATGTAGTCGCCCACGTTCTCCTGGCGCGCACCGGGGCGCGCGGAGGAAATTGCGTCCGCCGCCGCGCAGAGAACCCCGTACACACCGCCGTCCGTGCCCGGATCGGCGTGGTGCGCCGCCACGGCCGCGCAGACCTTCGGGTCCTCTCCGTGCGCGAGCAGGAACTCCGCGCCGAGCGCCGCGTGCGCACCGCGCTTCTCCGCCGTGATCGCCTTGCCGATGTCGTGCAGGAAGCCGATGCGCCGCGCGCGCGCGCCGTCGAGCTTCATCTCCGCAGCCATCGCGCCGGAGAGGATCGCCACCTCCACGGAGTGCCGCAGCACGTTCTGCGAGAGGGAGAGACGGAAATGGAGGGCCCCCATGAGGCGCAGCGTTTCGGCGGGAAGGCCGGGCACGTCGGCTTCGGCCGCCGCCTCGGCGCCCTTTTCCTCGCACGTCTGTTCGAGGGCGGCCTGCGCGGTGGCGACGGCGGACTCGATGGACGCGGGGTGGATGCGCCCGTCGGCGACGAGCGCCACGAGCGCGCGGCGCGCGATTTCGCGGCGGAGGGGGTCGAACGCCGACAGCACCACCGCGTCCGGTGCGTCGTCCAGAAGGAGCTGTACACCCGTCGCGGACTCAAACGCCCGCACGTTGCGCCCGTCGCGCCCCACGATGCGCCCCTTCATCTCGGCGTTGGGCAACGCCACCGTGGTCGTCGCCAACGCCTCCACATGCGAGGCGGCGCAGCGCTGCACCGCGTCCGCCACAATCCGGGCCGCCAGGGTCTCGCCCTGCTCGCGCGCGGCCTCCTGGATGCGGCGGCTGAGAATCGCGGCGTCGGCGCGCAGTTCGGCGTTCGCCCGCGCCAGGATCTCCTTGCGCGCCTCGGCATGCGTCATCTTCGCGAGCGCCTGGAGGCGCGCCTCCGCCGTCTGGTTCAGTTCCCGGGCCGTCTTCGCCGCGGCGTCCGCCGCCTCGGCCTTTGCGGCCGCCGCCCCCTCGCGCGCATCGAGCGCGGCGGCCTTGCGGTCAAGGTTCGCCTCGCGCTGCGTCTGCCGCTCGTCCGCCGCCTGCAGCTCCGAGCGGCGCTTCTTCGTGGACGCCTCGAACGCCTCCTTCGCCTTCACCACCGCCGCGCGCGCGGAGATGTCCGCCTCCTTCAGGCGCGCCTTGATGTCGGCCTCGGCCTCCTCCTCCCTGAGCCGCATGCGCTTCTCGATGGACTCCGCCTGCCAACGCCCCACGAGACCGCGCAGGGCGTAGCCGAGGAACAGCCCGATCAGGAGAAGGGCGGCGATGATGAGGATCGCCACGCCGTCCGAAAGGCCGTCCCAGGTCGTACTTGAAAGCGCGAAGAGCATGATGGAGGGACCGTTCATTTCAGTCTGCGACCTTCAGGATGAGCTGGAAGAGGTAGGCCCGTTCGGACGCCTGGAGGACGTCGAAGCCCTCCAGGTGCGCGCGCAGGTCGGAGGCGCGCGCGTCGAACCGCGCGCGCTCGGGCGACGTGTCGTCCGCCGCGAACGGATAGCTCTTCTCGGCAATCCACTTCGCGAGGCGTTCGGCCGCCGCCGCGTCGGCGCGACGCCGGAAATGCACCTTGAGGATCTTCCGTGTCGCGTCGAGCCAGGCCCGCACTTCGGGATGGAGTTCGTCCATCACAAGCGCGTTCTCGGCGGCGAGCTCGCCGAAGCGGCCGCCCACGAGATAGGCCGTGTAGCTGAAGGGCTGGCCCGAGCGGACGCCGGCAGGGCGTTCGTGGAGCGTGAAGCCGTCGCGGCCGCAGAAGACGATGCGCCCCTTGCCGGAGAACTTCTTCCGCCACTCGATCACCTCAAGCTTCGCGGACGGGCCGCCGTCGAGCCGCACCTCGTAGTCCGTCACCGCCTTCTGCACGATGACGGGCGAGACGGGAATGCCGCAGTACCACACCTTTACGCCGGGGTATGCCTTAAGGTAGAGCGCGAACTTCGCGGCGAGCGCCTGCACCGCCGGGCCCGGCGCCGTGAGCGAATCCGCCGTCGCGCGGACGCCGGTGATGGAAACCTCCGTCCCCGTCGCGGGCCCGGGCGACGTCTGTTCGATGTGGAACACGCCCGGCTCGGACGCATCCCCCTCCAGCGCATAGGAGAGGAGGTTCCCGCCCACCTGCATCGTCGTGCGCCACGCGACATGCGTCCCCAGCGCAAACGCCTTGAAGCGGCCGCACCCGTGGCGCCCGTGGAGACGGCGGTGTTCGCGCCGCGTCGTCGTGCCCTCCGCCATCTTCCAGCTGCCGCCAAGGGAACCGAACGTCTCCTCCGCCCGGAGGATGTCGATGCCGCTCCCGTCGTCCGAGACGCGGATCTCGTCGATTCCGCCAAGCGCGTTCTGCACGAGGTCGATCCGCACCTCGCGCGCATCCGCGTCCAGCGCGTTCCACACCAGTTCCTCGATGGCCGAAAGCGGCGCCGCGCCCGCAAGCGAGGCGACGTGGTCGGCGCGCGCCTGGACATAGATGGCGCGGCTCATCGCGCCCCCTCTTCGTTCGGGCGCCTCTGTTCGGAAAGCATCCTCTGTCTTCGCATGGACCGCATTATACCATTTTTGCGTCCTCAAGGAAGCACGCCGTACACGCTTGGGGAATGGAACCGGGCGCAACGCACGGCAAGGATCCGGTCCGACCGGGGGAACGGGTCAGGAAACCGTCACGGCACCGGCCCGGAGGACGGTGGACGTACCATCCTCCAGGACGCGCACGACGGTGGAGGGGACGCCGCCGGGGGAGAGTCCGTCGTCCACCACGAGGTCGGCGGAAAGCCCCACGTCCGCCAGCGCCTGCGGGGCGTCGGTTGCGGCGCGCCGCCCCGAAAGGTTCGCGCTCGTCACGCGCAGGACGCCCCCGCAACGGCGGAGCAGTTCGCGCGTCCAGGCATGGTCCGGCACCCGGAAGCCCTCCGGGCCCACCACCACGGTCAGGGCGCCGGGCCAGAACTTCGCAAGGCGGTCCGGCACCTCGTAGCCAAACGCCCGCACGGCCGCCACGTCCGCCGCGAGAAGCGCGATCGGCTTCTGCGCCGCGCGGCCCTTGATCGCATAGAGGCGCGCCACGGCGGCCGGGAACGCCGGATGCGCGGCAAGGCCGTACACGGTGTCCGTCGGGATGACCGCGACGCCGCCCGCGTTCAATACGCGCGCGGCGTCCGCCAGGCCCTTCTCATCCGCCCGGACGAGCATCAGGCCCTCTTCAGCTGCGGGAAGAGGACGACGTCGCGGATGGAATCGCAGCCCGTGAGGAACATCACGAGGCGGTCGACGCCGAAGCCGAGCCCGCCCGTCGGGGGCATGCCGACTTCGAGGGCGCTGATGAAGTCCTCGTCGATCTTCTCGGTGTCCTCGCCGGCCTGGTGTTCGAGGGCCCTGCGCTGCTCAAGCGGATCGTTCTGCTCGGTGTAGCCGGGGCAGAGCTCGCGGCCCGCGACGACGAACTCGAAGACGTCCACGAGCGAGGGGTCGTCCGGGCACGTCTTCGCGAGCGGCACGAACTCGCGTGGGACGCGGACGACGAACGTCGGCTGCATGAGGTTCTTCTCGATGAGCTTGTCGTAGACCTCGTGCGTGAGCATGAGCTCGCTCGTCACGCCGTCGAGTTCCAGGTTCGTCTCGGTCTCGCGCCCCTTCGCCTTCGCCTTTTCGAGCTGCGTCTCGAACGGCAGCTCGAACCAGTCGTCGCCCATCAGCTCCTTCACGAGGTCCTTGTACGCGACGCGGCGGTAGGGCGGCGTGAAGTCGATGGGGATCTTCTTTTCGCCGTACTCGATCACGCGCTTGCCGATCACGGTGTCGCAGAGATGCGGCAGAAGTCCCTCCATGATCGCCTCCATCGACGTGCGGTCGCCGTAGGCCTCGTAGATCTCGCAGACCGTGAACTCGGGGTTGTGCGTGCGGTCGATGCCCTCGTTGCGGAAGTCCTTGCCGAGTTCGAAGACCTTGTTCATGCCGCCCACGAGGAGGCGCTTGAGGTAGAGCTCGGGGGCGATGCGCATCACACAGTCCTTGTCGAGCGCGTTGTAGTGCGAGAAGAACGGCTTCGCGGCGGCGCCGCCGGCCTGGTCCTGGAGGATGGGCGTTTCGACTTCCACGAAGCCCTTGCCCCACAGGTATTTGCGGATCTCCATCAGGAGGCGCGAGCGCGTGAAGAAGCGCGCACGGCTTTCGTCGTTCACCATCAGATCGACGTAGCGGCGGCGGTAGCACTCCTCCTGGTCCGCAAGGCCGTGGAACTTCTCCGGCGGCTGCTCCAGCGCCTTGGCGAGCAGGTCCCACTCCTTCACGACGACGCTCTTCTCGCCCTTCTGGGTGGTGAAGAGGACGCCCCGGATGCCGATGATGTCGCCGAGGTTCAGCTGCTTGAAGCCCGCGAACATCTTCTCGCTCAGCTCGTCGCGCTTGAAGATGACCTGGAAGCGGTCCGTGCCGTCGTTGAGCGTCGCGAAGTTCATCTTGCCCATGCGGCGGATCATCAGCAGACGCCCGGCGACGCGCACCTCGGCCCCTTCCGTGAACGTGGCCCGCACGTCCTTGAGGTCCGTATGCGGGAACTTGTGGCCGTAGGGGGTGAAGCCCAGGTCGGCCAGGGCCTTCATCGAGGCCAGGCGGTTCGCGCGGTATTCGTTCGTCTGCTGTTCCATTCTGTACTCACTCTCCTTGAAAAACGGCGCAGATTATACTCTTTCCCGCCCGCATCCGCAATCTGCAGGCGGATGCAGGGCACGCGCGCCGCACGTCCTACAGGTTCGCGAACGGATTGCAGCAGAAGCCGCTCGAAAACGACCGCCCGCCGTGTTCCCCGCCCACGCGCTTCGGTCCGCTCGAAGAACTCCCGCGTCCCCCGCCGCCGTGGCCGCCGCCCCGCGCACCGCCGCCGCCCACGCCCGCCACGGGACGCGGCTGCGTGCGGGCGGAGAGCGAGATGCGCTGGCGCGCCTTGTCGACGCCGATCACCTTCACCTTGATCTTGTCGCCCACCTTCACGACCTCGTTCGGGTCGCGGATGAAGCGGTCGGCGAGTTCGGAGACGTGGACGAGGCCGTCCTGGTGGACGCCGATGTCCACGAACGCGCCGAACGCCGCGACGTTCGTGACGATCCCCTCCAGCGTCATCCCCTCCTGCACGTCGTCGATCGTCGTCACGTCGTCGCGGAACGCGGGCTTCTCGAAGACCGCGCGCGGGTCGCGCCCCGGCTTCTTCAGTTCGGAGACGATGTCCTTCAGGGTCGGCTCGCCCACGTCGTTCGTGATGTAGCGCCGCACGTCGATTTTGTCCGCCAGCTGCGCGTTGCCCACAAGCTCGCCCACGCCGACGCCGAGATCCGCCGCCATCGTCTCCACGAGCGCATAGCGCTCGGGGTGGACGGCCGAGGCGTCGAGCGGGTTCGCGGCCCCCCGGATGCGCAGGAAGCCCGCGCACTGCTCAAACGCCTTCGCGCCGAGTCCCGTGACCTTCAGCAAGTCCCTGCGGCTCTTGAACGCGCCGTTCTCGTCGCGCCACGCGACGATGCGCTTGGCGAGGGACGGCCCCACGCCGGAGACGCGCGTGAGGAGCGGCGCGGAGGCCGTGTTCAGCTCCACGCCGACCCTGTTCACGCAGCTCACCACCACCTCGTCGAGCTTCGCGTCGAGGAGCGGCTGGTGGACGTCGTGCTGGTACTGTCCCACGCCGATCGCCTTCGGCTCGATCTTGACGAGTTCGGCGAGCGGGTCCTGGAGGCGCCGGCCGATCGAGATCGCGCCGCGCACGGTGAGGTCGAGGTCGGGGAACTCCGCACGGGCGGTCTCGCTCGCGGAGTAGACGGATGCCCCGCTTTCGCTCACGCTCACGACCATCACGTCCTTCGCGCCGATGAGCTTCAGCACGTCGCGCACGAACGCCTCCGTCTCGCGCCCCGCCGTGCCGTTCCCCACCGCCACCGCCTCGGGGTGGAAATGCTCGACGATCTTCGCGAGCGTCTCCTGCGCCTCGGCCGTGCGCTGCATCGGGTAGATGACCGTGTTGACGAGGAACTTGCCCGTCGCGTCGAGCATCGCCACCTTGCAGCCCGTGCGGATGCCGGGGTCGATCGCGAGGACCTTCTTCTCGCCGAGCGGCGCCGCGAGGAGGAGGTGGCGCAGGTTCTCCGCGAACACCTCCACCGCCTGGCGGTCGGCCTCCAGCTTCTTCTCCACGTTCACGTCGATCTCGCAGCTCGGCGCAAGGAGGCGCTTGTAGGCGTCCTCCACGGCGAGATGCAAGTTCGCGTCGTCACCCGCGCCCACGATCTCCGCGATGCGCGCGACGAGCGGCGCCTTGTCCACGACGAGGCGCACCCAGAGGACGCCCTCCTTCTGGCCGCGCCGGATCGCGAGGAAGCGGTGGCTCGGGATCTCGGCGATGGGCTCCTGGAAGTCGTAGTACTGCTCGTACTTCGTGGGCGCGGCCGGCTTGGGCGTCACGACTTCGCTCGTCACGACGGCCTTCTTCGCGAAGGCGTCGCGCACGAGGCCGCGCACGTCCGCGAGGTCGGCGATGCGCTCGGCGAGGATGTCGCGCGCGCCCTGCAGCTCCTCGTCCGTCCCCTCGTAGGGCGCATGGTCCCAGATCTTGTCCGCGAGCGGCTCCAGCCCCTTCTCCTTCGCGATCATCGCGCGCGTGCGGCGCTTCGGCTTGTAGGGCTGGTAGAGGTCTTCAAGGGCGTTCTTCTGCATACACGCCTCGATCTTCGCGCGCAGCTCGTCCGTGAGCTTGCCCTGCTCCTCGATGGTCTTCAGGATCGTCGCGCGGCGGTCCTCCAGCTCGGCGTAGTAACCCAGGCGCTCCTGGATCTTCGAGATCTGCACCTCGTCGAGGTTACCATGGACCTCCTTGCGGTAGCGGGCGATGAACGGAATCGTGTTCCCCTCGCCCAGCAGCTTCGCGACGGCGGCGATCTGCCCGCCGGGAATCCCCAGTTCGGCCGAAAGGCGCGGCAGCACCTTCTGCGCAGTCAAGTCGTTCGTCATGTCTTCCGATCTTCTCTTCGTAGGTTCCTCGGTGAAAATCCATTCCCACCCGGACTCCGCACCGGACGGGAATGTTTAGTTTACCATTTCCGTCGCACGCCGACCAGCGCGCCGCGCGCCGCGCGCCCTCCAGCGAGATTATTACGCAGTGAAATCTCATCTTGCGGCGACGCGACGGCTTGTGGCGGGGTGCGGGAACACGTGCGCGGCGCTCTTCCGGGCCGTCGACGCCGCGCTTGAAG
>URIT01000108.1 GCA_900547945.1 uncultured bacterium | reverse complement strand
CTTCACGGCGCAAGCGCGCGCGTCGGCATGTTTGCAAGTCGCTTTCCGTCCAGCCAGTCGTCAAAGAACGCATCCTTTCCCACCGTTGAGAAAAGGCTCGTTCTACATTATACCTCTGCGGCCGGCTTCCCCGTGAACTTGGCGTAGTCCTCGTTCGTGACGGGCGCGTATGCGACCGAGACGTTTTTCGCCGCGCCGAGGAGCGGAAGGTAGCCGGCGGTCGCGGGGCGACGCGCCCTGCCGCGAAAATCTACAAATGCTCTGCCCGTTCCGCGAATGCTCTTGCGCGATTGAGGGGGCGTCGGGAAACGGGGAACAGGTCCAACTCGGAAAGACGAGCGCGAAAGGGGAGGCTAAGCAGCGCGGAGCGAACCTCCCGACAGCCTCCGTCCGTCCGTTCTTACGATCACGTCTTTCGTCTGGCGATGGAAGCGTCGATGTCGTCAAACACGAGCTTTTCGCCCATCGTGTGGAAGGTGCCGAAATACTTTATTGCTGTTGCCCTGGTGGGGGGGCTCCTCGCGCAGAGGTGCGGAGAGGCGGAGAGCGCAGAGAGGAAGGAAGATTGAGACGATGACGGAGAACGAGACAACACGATCAACCCAATGAACCTCTGCGTTCTCTGCCTCTCCGCGCCTCTGCGTGAGGGAAAAAAGGGCCTGAAGCAAGGAGGCCTCAGAATGGGCGCGCGACGTCCGGGCGACGGACGTTCCGCACCTCGACGCGGTCGGTAGCGGCTGGCGGCGGAGACGGGGATGTGGTAGACTGTGCGCGGTATGTCCTACGGGCATGCCGAGAGCTTCGAGAAGAACGAAAGGAAACGACATGAAGAGACTGACGATGCTGGTGGCCGTGTGCGTGGCCCTGGGGGTTTGCGCCGGGATTCCCCTGCCGGAGCACCCGCGTCCGGACTGGGAGCGGACCGAGTGGCTGAACCTCAACGGGACCTGGCGCTTCGCGTTCGACAAGGCGGACGTCGGCGTGGGCGAGAAGTGGTTCGACGCGGACAACGCGAAGTTCGACCGCTTCATCGTGGTGCCGTTTTCGTGGGGGAGCGCGCTTTCCGGCGTAAAGGACGAGGCGGACATCGGCTGGTACCGGCGCGAGGTGACGGTGCCGGAGGCCTGGAAGGGGAAGCGCGTCTTCCTCGTCGTCGGCGCGAGCGACCACGACACGACGGGGTGGTTCGACGGCGTCTGGCTCGGCGAGCACATGGGCGGCTACACGCCGTTCGAGTTCGAGCTGACGGACCTCGTGAAGTGGGGCGAGGCGCAGCGGATCACGCTGCGTGCGTGGGACGAGCCCGCCGCGCGGGCGGGTTCGAGCTGGCGGCTCTACGGCAAGCAGGGATACGGCAACGCGCGCGGCGTGTGGCAGACGGTCTACCTGGAGGCGCGCGGAAACGAGTTCCTGGAGACGGTCCGCTTCACGCCGGACATCGAAAGCCAGTCCGTCACGGCGGACATCCGCCTGGGGGCGCCGGCGAAGGAACCGCTCGCCTTCGAGGTCCGCTTCCGCGAGGAGGACCGCGCCAAGCCCGCGACCGTCGCCTTCGCGCCGGGGCAGATGCGCGCGAAGATGAAGATCGCGCTGCGCGACGTCAAGCTCTGGGACCTGGAGAACCCCTACCTCTACGAGGTCGTCTGCGCGCTGAAGCCGGGCGGACGGGAGGCCGGCGCGGCGGAGACGGACGAGGTGCGCACCTACTTCGGCATGCGCAAGGTGTCTGTCGGCAAACTGCCGGGAACCGAACACCCCTACGTGACGCTGAACGGCAAGCCCCTCTACCTGCAGCTCACGCTGGACCAGAGCTACCACCCGGACGGCTTCTACACGTTCCCCTCGGACGAATTCATGAAGAACGAGATCCTGCTCTCGAAGAAGCTCGCGCTCTCCGGCAACCGCATCCACATCAAGGTGGAGGTGCCGCGCAAGCTCTACTGGGCGGACCGGCTCGGCCTCCTGATCATGGCCGACGTGCCGTGCGCCTGGGGCCCCGCCTCCGAGGCGATGTTCCGCGAACACTGGTTCTGCTTCGAGGGCATGGTCAAGCGCGACTTCAACCACCCCTCCATCTTCTCCTGGGTGCTGTTCAACGAGACGTGGGGCCTCTTCGTCGACGGGCAGAACTGGGGCCGGGACCGCGCGAAGCGCTATGCGCCGTGGGTGCAGCGCGCCGTGGCGGACGCCTACGCGAAGGCGAAGGCGCTCGACCCCACCCGCCTCGTGGAGGACAACTCGCCCTGCAACCGCGACCACGTGGTGACGGACCTCAACACCTGGCACGCCTACGAACCCGGCTACCGCTGGGAAGGGGCCGTCGCCGCCTGGTGCCGCGACACGTTCCCCGGCTCGAAGGCGAACTACATCGGCGGCTTCGTGCAGGGCAACGCGCCGATGCTGAACAGCGAGTGCGGCAACGTCTGGGGCTACAGGGGCTCGACGGGCGACTGCGACTGGTCGTGGGACTACCACCTGATGATCAACGCCTTCCGTCGCCGTCTCCAGTGCGGGGGCTGGCTCTACACCGAACACCACGACGTGATCAACGAGTGGAACGGCTACGTGCGCTTCGACCGCACGCCCAAGTACACGGGCATCGAGGAGCTCTTCCCCGGCAGCTCGCTCACGGACTGGCATGCGGACGCCTACCTGCCGCTCGACGCCGAGCTCTGCCGCGCCTTCAAGGCGGGCGAGACCTGGACGATGCCGGTGGACGTGTCGCTCACGACGGACCGCTACGCCGGCCGCCGCCTCGCCGTCGCCTACCGGGTGCGCGCCTGGGACGCGGCCGGGAAGCCCGTGGAGGGGGAGTGGCAGGACGCGGGCGCCTTCACGGCCGCCTCGTGGCAGAACGGCCGCCTCTTCGACGTGCCCGTCGCGCTGCCCCGCACGACCGCGTGCGGCACGGTCTGCTTCGTCCTCAAGGACGGCGCGGAGACCGTCGCGCGCAACTTCGCCTGCTTCGTCACGCGCGGCGAGGCGGCGGCGAACGCCGTCTCCGTCCCCCCCGCCGCCTTCACCCAGGCCGCGTGGAGCCAGAAGCAGTGGAACGTGCTGGACGGCCTCAAGGCCAACGGCGCGGGGAAGGGCTTCTTCGAATACACCTTCGCGGGCGTGCCCGCCGGGAAGGCCGCCACCTTCCGCGCCGAACTCTCCGCCAAGCGCCTCAACGCGAAGGACACGAAGGACCTCGACAAGGGCGTGCGCGATCTCGACTGCATGCTGGGCGGCGGGTTCGCCAACCGCGCGAAGAACCCGAACGCCTACCCGATGACGAGCGACGAGAAGTGGCCGAGCATGGTGAAGGTGTACGCGAACGGCGTCCTCGTCAAGACCCAGAAGCTGGAGGACGACCCGGCCGACCACCGCGGCATCCTCTCCTGGTTCGCGCAGCCGCGCGACCGGACGCTCCACGAGGCCGGCAGCTACGGCTGGCTCGTGGAGGCGCCGATTCCCGCCGACGTGCTCGCGAAGGGGAAGGAGGGCAAGGTGACGATCCGGCTGGAAACGGAGAAGGGCGGCCTCGCCGTGTACGGCGCGAACTTCGGCCGCTATCCGCTCGATCCGTCGCTCGCGTATGAATAAAATGCTTCCGGTCGAGGTGCTGTTCGAGGACGACGCGATCCTCGTCGTCGACAAGCCGGCGGGGATGATGGTCCATCCCGCGCCGGGCCATCCGGACGGCACGCTCGTCGATGCGCTGCTGCCGCGCTGCCCCGCGCTCGCGGGCGTGGGGAGTGTGGAACGTCCGGGCGTCGTCCACCGCCTCGACCGCGAGACGAGCGGCGTGATGGTGCTTGCGAAGACGCAGCGCGCCTACCTCGCCCTGCGGCAGGCGTTCGAGGGGCACGTAGCGGTGGAGAAGACCTACCTCGCCGTGCTGCACGGCGCGCCGAGACCCGCGCAGGGTACGCTCGAAACGCTCATCGGGCGCAAGGGCTGGGACGCGCGGCGCATGGCCGTGGTCGAACCGGGCGGAGACGGGAAGCGCGCCGTCACGCACTGGACGACGCTACAGCGCCACGACGGGCTTGCGCTCGTCGAGTTCACGATCGAGACGGGACGCACCCACCAGATCCGCGTCCATGCCGCCCATCTCGGCCACCCCATCGTGGGGGACGCGCTCTACGGCGACGCGGCAGCCGACCGGCGGCGGCCCACGCCGCCCCGGCGGTTGCTCCTCCACGCCGTGTCGCTCGCGTTCCCGCACCCCGTCACGGGCCGCCGGGTCGCGTTCTCCGCCTACCCGCCCGACGACCTCATCTTCGCGCGTTGAAAAAATCTCAAATACCCCCTTGCACGCCGTCCGGGAACGTGGTACAATATGTGCCGTTTTCCACCACGTGTGGGGCTGTAGCTCAACTGGATAGAGCATCAGACTACGAATCTGAGGGTTGTGGGTTCGACTCCCGCCAGCCCCGCCACATGGGAAGGAGGACGCCAGATTGCGGGGTGGAGCAGCCTGGTAGCTCGTCAGGCTCATAACCTGAAGGTCGTTGGTTCAAATCCAGCCCCCGCTACCAATCTGGTTCAAGGCATCCGTTCGTTCGCGGGTGTAGGAATGGAACGGTGATAACGAATCCTCTATGGCAAAAGAAGACGACAGCGCGATTGAAGTGGTGGGCACCGTCATCAAGGTGCTTCCGGCGACCATGTACAAGGTCCAGCTGGAGAACGGGCATGAAGTGCTCGCCCACATTTCCGGGAAGATGCGCAAGTTCTTCATCAAGATTGCGATTGGCGACAAGGTGACGGTCGAGATTTCTCCCTACGACCTCACCAAGGGACGCATCACGTATCGCCACAAGACCTGAGTCCCGTGTCCCGGCATCTTCTATCCCTGCATGACGTCACCCTCGCTTTCGGGGGTGATTCTGTTTTGGAAGGGGTTTCCCTTAATCTTGAAAGCGGGATGCGCGCCTGCGTGACGGGGCGCAACGGCGAGGGGAAGTCCACGTTGTTGAAGGTGATTGCGGGGCGTCTGGAGCCGGACCGGGGCGAGATCATCCGCGCGCCGGGGCTGAAGACCGCGTTCCTGGAGCAGGAAGTGCCGAGCGACCGTCCGGGCACGGTGCGCGAGATCGCCCTTTCCGAGAAGCTGATTTCCCAGATGGGGCTTGAGGCGGACGTGCCGTTCAACACGCTTTCGGGCGGTCTGCGGCGGCGCGTCCTCCTGGCGCGCGTGCTGGCGGACGAACCGGACCTCGTCCTGCTGGACGAGCCGACGAACCACCTGGACATCGAGTCCATCGAGTGGCTGGAGAGCTTCATCCGTCGCCAGTCTGAAACGGCCTTCCTTTTCGTCACGCACGACCGTGCGTTCCTGAAGTCCGTCGCCACGTTCGTCTACGATCTCGACCGGGGGCAGCTCGCGGGCTGGAACTGCGACTACCGCACGTTCCTGCAGCGCAAGGCGGACCTCCAGGCGGACGAGGCGGCGTTGTGGCTCAAGAAGGCGAAGAAGCTCGCGCAGGAGGAAGCGTGGATCCGGCAGGGCGTGAAGGCCCGCCGCACGCGCAACCAGGGGCGTGTGGAGGCATTGCGCCAGCTGCGTCTCGAATTCGCGAACCGCCGGACCGCGCAGGGGGCCTCCTCCATCCGCATCGACACGGCGGTCGCCTCGGGCGACCGGGTCGTCAAGATCGAGGACATGTCCTTCGCGTATGGCGACCGGCCCGTCATCCGCCACTTCACGGCGGACATCCTGCGCGGCGAGCGCATCGGCGTCGTCGGCGGGAACGGCGCGGGCAAGACGACGCTCCTGAAGCTCCTGACGGGCGCACTTGCGCCCACGTCGGGCGCGGTCACGCTGGGGACGCGCGTCGAGATGGCGTTCTTCGACCAGCTCCACGCCCAGCTCGACCCCGCGCTCACCGTCAAGGAGGTCGTGGCGCAGGACCGCGACGTCGTTTCGGTGGGCGGCGTGCAGAAGCACGTCTATTCCTATCTGGCGGACTTCCTCTTCACGCCGGAGCGCGCGCGGTCGCCGGTGAAGGCCCTTTCGGGGGGCGAGAAGGCGCGCCTCCTCCTCGCGCGCCTCTTCCTCAGACCTTCCAACCTCCTCGTGATGGACGAACCGACGAACGACCTGGACGTGGAGACGCTGGAGCTTCTGGAGGAGCAGCTGCTGAACTACCGGGGCACCCTGCTCGTCGTCTCGCACGACCGCGCCTTCCTCGACAACGTCGTCACCTCCACCTACCTGCTCACCGGCGACGGCGAGGTGCGCGTGTGCGCCGGCGGCTACGCCGAGGCGAAGAAGCTTGAAAAGGCCGTGAAGGCGGAGAGGGCCGAAAGGGCCGAGAAGGCGGCTCCGCCGTCCACCCCGCCTCCGCAGCCCCCGCAGGCCCCCCGCAAGCTGAACAACCGGGAGACGCGCGAGCTGGAGGCGCTGCCGGGGAAGATGGAGGCGCTGGAGGCGGAGATCGCGGAAGTCGAGTCCGCCCTTGCCGACCCGTCCATCTACGCGAAGGATAACGCGCGGGCGGTGGCCCTGACGGCCCGCCTCCCCGTCGCCCGCGCGGAACTCGACGCCGCCGAGACGCGCTGGCTCGAACTCTCCGAGCGCGCCTGACGCGGCGTGGGCGAACGTCCTTACGTTGCACCCCACCACCGTCAGGATCTCGCCAAGCGCGTGCTCGATGGATAAACTCCAGGCGCGTGTACTCTTGCGCACGTTCGCGGTTATGGTATAATGGCAATCGTCAGGACGGAAGGAGCAGAAGGACATGGCTGAGAAGAAGGACAAGGTGGCGGCGGAGCCCGCCAAGAAGACGAATGCGGCGCTGGATGCGGTGTTGAGCCAGATCAAGAAGGAATTCGGCGAGCTTTCCATCATGCGCCTTGGCGGCGCGGAACATGCGAACATCCCGGTGATTTCGACGGGGGCGCTGTCGCTCGACCTCGCGCTCGGCGTGGGCGGTCTGCCGCGTGGGCGCATCGTCGAATGCTACGGGCAGGAATCGTCCGGCAAGACGACGCTCGCCTTGCACGTCGTCGCGAACGCCCAGAAGGCGGGCGGCGTGGCGGCGTTCATCGACGCGGAGCATGCGCTCGACCCCGGCTACGCGAAGAAGATCGGCGTGAACCTCGACGACCTCCTGGTGGCGCAGCCGAACAGCGGCGAGGAGGCGCTGTCGATCTGCGAACAGCTCTGCAAGTCGGGTGCGCTCGACGTGATCGTGGTCGACTCCGTGGCGGCCCTCACGCCGCAGGCGGAAATCGACGGCAACATGGGCGACAGCCATATGGGTCTGCAGGCGCGCCTCATGAGCCAGGCGATGCGCAAGCTCACGGGCGTCCTGAACCAGACGAAGACCCTCTGCATCTTCACGAACCAGGTGCGCGAGAAGATCGGCGTGATGTTCGGCAACCCCGAGACGACGCCCGGCGGCAAGGCTCTCAAATTCTACGCGAGCTGCCGTCTGCAGGTGCAGCGCATCGGCGCGATCAAGGATCCGAGCGGCGCCGTCATCGGCAACCGCACGCGCGTGAAGGTCGTCAAGAACAAGGTCGCGCCGCCGTTCACCGAGGCGGAGTTCGACATCCTCTACTCCTGCGGCATCTCGTGGGAGGGGTCGATCCTCGACGCGGCGCTCGCGCGCGGCGTCGTGGAGAAGCGCGGCAGCTGGATCGCCTACGGAAACGTCCAGCTCGGACAGGGCTCGATGGCGACGATCCAGTACCTCAAGGACCACCCCGAGACGGCGGCGGAGATCGTCGAGAAGGTGAAGGTGGCGCCGCTCGTGCCCGGCTACAAGAAGAAATAACGGATAAGGCGAAATGACGCTTGAAGAACAGGTGAAGTTGGTTGTACAGGCCCTTGAGGACAAGAAGGCCGTGGACGTGAAGACCTACGACGTGCGGGGCGTTTCGGGTCTCTGCGACGCATTCGTCGTCGCGACGGGCACGGCGGCACCGCACCTCAAGGGACTTGTCGCGGGCGTGCAGCAGGCGATGCGGACGGCGGGCGAGTCGTCGTTCCGCCTGAGCGGCGACCCGGAGAGCGGCTGGATCGTGGTGGACTACGTGGACGTCGTCGTCCATGTGTTTTCGCCCGAGGCGCGTGCCTACTACGCGCTCGAACGCCTTTGGGACGGCGCAAAGCCTATCCCCTGAGGCGGAGGATGCGCTGGTTCGCGCTGCCGCGGAACTTGAGCGAGGGATCCTTAAGCGCTTCGATGAAAGGCCCGTCGACGAGAACGTCGACGAGGGCGAGGAATTCGTCCGTCACCTCCGTGCGCCAGCGCGAGGGTTCGGCTTCGGGCAGGAGGTCCTGTTCGAGGACGCAGCCCGTGTAGCACCAAATCGTCTTCGTGTCGCCGAACCGGGCGTGGAAGCGGCGGAGGAAGGGCACGAGCGCGCGCTGGTTGGCGGGTTCCATCGGATCGCCGCCGAGGAGGGTCAGGCCGGCGATCCAGGGAGGATCGAGTTCGGCGAGCAGGAAATCCTCGGTCTTCGCCGTGAAGGGCCTGCCGGCGGCGAAGTCCCACGTGTCGCGGTTGAAGCAGCCCTTGCAGTGGTGCGTGCAGCCAGAGACGAACAGCGACACGCGCACGCCTTCCCCGTTCGCGATGTCGCAGCCGATGATGCCGGAGTAGTTCATGCCGCGCCGCCTCAGCTGCAGGCGCGGTCACCGATGCAGTTGCAGCTCTCGTGCAGGTGCTCGGAGACGTGCAGCACGCGCTCCTTGATCTCCTGCGTGCGGCCCTGGTTCCAGAACTGGGAGCCGATGTAGCCGCAGGTGCGGCGGGCGACGTTCATCTTGTTCTGGTCGGTGTTGCCGCACTTCGGGCACTTCCAGATGAGCTTGCCCTCGGCGTCCTTCACGATCGCGATCTCGCCGTCGAAGCCGCAGACCTGGCAGTAGTCGCTCTTCGTGTTCAGCTCGGCGTACATGATGTTGTCGTAGATGAACTGCATGATGGAGAGGACGGCGGGGATGTTGTCCTGCATGTTGGGGACCTCCACGTAGGAGATCGCGCCGCCGGGGGAGAGCGTCTGGAACTTCGCCTCCAGCGCGAGCTTCGCGAAGGCGTCGATCGGCTCCGTGACGTGGACGTGGTAGGAGTTCGTGATGTAGTTGCGGTCCGTCACGCCGGGGACGATGCCGAAGCGCTGCTGGAGGCACTTCGCGAAGCGGTAGGTCGTTGATTCGAGCGGCGTGCCGTAGAGCGAGTAGTCGATCGTCTCGGCGGCTTTCCACTTCGCCGTGTACTCGTTGAGCTTCTTCATGATGTCGAGGCCGAGCGCCTCGCCCTCGAACTCCGTGAGCTTCCGTCCGATGAGGGCGTAGACGCACTCCCAGAGGCCCGCGTAGCCGAGGGAGAGGGTGGAGTAGCCGCCGTGGAGGTACTTGTCGATCTTCTCGCCCTTCTTGAGGCGCAGGAGCGCGCCGTGCTGCCAGAGGATCGGGGCGGCGTCGGAAAGGGTGCCCGTGAGGCGCTCGTGGCGGCACTGGAGGGCGCGGTGGCAAAGCTCCATGCGCGCGTCGAAGATCCGCCAGAAGGCGGCGAGGCGCTGCTCGTCCGTCGCGTTCTCGCCGGCCTCATGCACGGCGGAGAGGCCGATGTCGACGAGGTTGACGGTGACGACGCCCTGGTTGAAGCGGCCGTAGTACTTGGGCTTTCCGTTCTCGTCGAGGAAGGGCGTGAGGAAGCTGCGGCAGCCCATGCAGGTGTAGCAGTTGCCGTTGCCATTCTTGTCGATCTTGTGCCGGAGCATGACCTTTTCGGAGATGTAGTCCGGCACCATGCGCTTGGCCGTACACTTCGCGGCGAGTTCGGTGAGGTACCAGTAGGGGGTCCCCTCGCGCACGTTGTCCTCTTCAAGGACGTAGATGAGCTTCGGGAAGGCGGGCGTCACGTACACGCCGACCTCGTTCTTCACGCCCTTGATGCGCTGCTTGAGAACCTCCTCGATGATGACGGCGAGATCCTTCTTCTCCTGCTCGCTGCGCGCCTCGTTGAGGTACATGAAGACGGTGATGAAGGGGGCCTGCCCGTTCGTCGTCATGAGCGTGACGACCTGGTACTGGATCGTCTGCACGCCCCGGACGATTTCGTCGCGCACGCGGCGCTCGACGATGGACGACACCTTGTCGGGGGTCGGGGCGACGCCGACGAGCGCCAGCTCCTCCTTGACCTCGCGCGTGATCTTCTCGCGGCTCACCTGCACGAACGGTGCGAGGTGGGTGAGGGAGATCGATTGCCCGCCGTACTGGTTGGAGGCGACCTGGGCGATGATTTGCGTGGCGATGTTGCAGGCGGTGGAGAACGAATGCGGGCGCTCGATCTGCGTGCCGGAGATGACGGTGCCGTTCTGCAGCATGTCCTCCAGGTTCACGAGGTCGCAGTTGTGCATGCGCTGCGCGTAGTAGTCCATGTCGTGGAAGTGGAGAAGGCCGTCCTCGTGGGCCTTCACGATGTCCTCGGGCAGCAGGAGGCGCTTCGTGACGTCCTTCGAGACGGCGCCGGCCATGTAGTCGCGCTGCGTGGAGTTGACGACGGGGTTCTTGTTCGCGTTCTCCTGCTTCGCCTCCTCGTTCGTGCAGTTGATGAGGGAGAGGATTTCGCCGTCCGTCGTGTTGTTCTGGCGCTTCAGCTCCTGGATGAAGCGGTACTTGATGTACTTCTTGGCGACGGCGCTGCCGCCGGCCTCCATGATCTTCGTTTCGACGACGTCCTGGATCTCCTCCACGTCGAGGGCGCGCTTGTGGGCGCTGGCGAACTGCTCGATCTGAGAGGCGATGCGATCGATGCGGGCATCGGTCAGCTTGTCGGCGTCATCCACGGTCGCGTTGGCCTTGCGGATGGCGGCGGCAACCTTTGCGGCGTCGAATACGGCCTGGGATCCGTCTCTCTTGATGATGTTCATGGTCAGCCCTTGTGTCCTTTCCTCGTTGAAGTGGTGAAACGTTGTGAAATCGCCTTGTGGCCCGTTGGACGTGCCGGTCTGCCGCAGACCCTTCTGCGCAGACGCCGCAGTGGCCCTCCAATCCGGGTTCACGAGTGAAGTGTAGCATATCCGTCCGTGCGGCACAACCCCAAAGACACAAGATATTGTGGTGGATTTGTCTACGGTTGTCTATATGTAGGTTTTTGGCCGTTTCGCCCCGAAAACGGCGGCGAAGGGGCCGTCGGTCCGTGGGCGTCTCGCCGACACGCGGCGTCTTGCGTCTCTTCGGCGGGTCAGCGCCGCAGTTCGGATTCGACGAAGGCGCGGTCTTCGTCCGAGAACTTGCGGAGGACGGCCCGGATCTTCTTGCCGCCGCGCGTCTCAAGCGTAATCGCTTTCCCGTCTGGGGCGGTGTCCGTCCAGCGCGCCTCGATGGCCGTGCCGCGATGGTCGCGCCAGGTGCGGAACGCGCCCGCCGTCGCCGGGGGCGCGTTCGTCGCGACGGCCGCCGGGGGCGCGT
>URIT01000107.1 GCA_900547945.1 uncultured bacterium | reverse complement strand
CGCTGACAGACCTCCTTCCGCTACCCTCGCATTTATATAAATGCGAGGGTAGCGGCGAATGGTTTTGGGGCACTAGACCGTAAGGACACGCAGAAAGGGCGGTAGTGAAGAATCGTGAAGCGTGTTGGGACGGGGAAGGTCATAATGTCCGTCATGATAAAGTGTTCACTGACAAATGGCATGCTGACGAGGCTTCTTGCCATTGAGCGGGCAAGTGAATGGTTTTGCGAAGTCGGAACAATTTGTTTCGATACTTCGTTTCAGTCATTGATTTCTGCCGGCCGATTTGTTATACTACGCCGCCAGCAACGAGGAGAAGCAAGACTATGGAACGCATTCGACTAATCGGCATTGCCCTTGGGCGCTTCAAAAATGTGCGACATGGCGCAATTGATCTGTCTAAGGGGCAGGAGACGGATTCTGCCTGTAGCGTCCTCGGCGTCTATGGGCAGAACGGATCTGGAAAGACGGCATTGATTGACTCCCTCCAGGTCCTCAAACATCTGCTGTCGCCATTTCCTTGTTGTTCGCCCAGTGAAGTTCAGGAATGGATGCACTACATCAATGTCGAGTCTAAGTCATCCGAATTGACCTGGACCTTTCGTCTTGACGATGACAAGGGCGTTGTTCGGCGGGTTGAATATTCTGTTGCCGTTCAAAAGTGCGAGGACTGCATGGCCGTCGAGAACGCGGTGTGGATTCCGCGGATTCAGTTTGCAAATGAAAAGATCTCGGTCACGTCAACGATTGACGGAGAAACGACGCGCAAAGCCGTTCTGATTGACACAAACGCAGAAGACACGTTCAAGCCCGCGACACGTCTGCGCGCGCTGGTTGCCGCAGACAAAAAGGCGAGAGAGTCCCTGATTGTCGCCAAACGGCTGTCGATGGAGAATTCCCGCTCGTTTGTCTTTTCGTCCGAATTCGCGGAAATCATGGCGAAGGCCGCGAATGAGGATTCTCAGCAGCTGAAGAACGTCATCGCCCGACTGCGCCATTACGGGCAATATGAACTGTTTGTCGTCAGGACGCTGTCGACAGGTCTGATCAGCTTGAATGCGCTGCCGATTTCGTTCACCTACGAGCAGCCGCAATTCAAGTCAACAGGTTCGATACTTCTTCCGCTCAACGAGGACAGCCTTGTCCCTCAGAAAGCCTTTGACACGGCGCAGATTCTGATCAAGCACATGAACATCGTGCTTTGCAAGCTCGTGCCCGGCTTGACCATCGCCCTCAAGAATATCGGCAACAAGTTGCTGGCGGACGGATCGACAGGGGTGCTGGTTCAACTTGTTTCGCTCAAGAATACGCAGGAGATTCCGCTCAAATACGAGTCCGAAGGCATCAAGAAGATTATCTCGGTATTGCATCTGCTCATCGAGGCGTTCAACAAACCCTCGACCACGGTCGCGATCGATGAGCTGGATTCCGGCGTGTTCGAATACCTGCTGGGCGAGCTTCTGCAGATCGTCTCCGAGCGGGGGCGTGGGCAATTGATCTTCACCTCGCACAACCTGCGTCCGCTTGAGACGCTGCGCAGGGACATGATCGCGTTCACGACGACAAATCCCGACAATCGCTACATCCGATTCCGCAACGTCAAGTCGAACAACAATCTGCGCGATTTCTACTATCGCGACATTCTGCTGGGAGGGCAGAGCGAAGAGGTGTACAGCCGCACCAACAACGCTGAAATCTCCTATGCCTTTATGTCTGCTGGAGAATTGCTGAACGGAGAGGGCAAGGGAGGCGGCGATGCCTCGTAAACGGAGCAAGGTCGTGCTGATTATTGTTGAGGGCCCGACCGACGAAACAGCCCTTGAACAGTTCTTTTCGGAAAATTTGACCCGAATGAAGTCAGGATCAAGGTTGTGCATGGGGACATCACGGCCGATGAGGACAGCACTCCGTCAAACATCGTCTCTTCCGTAGGACGCCTGATGAGGAACTGGGCTCCAAGATATGGCCTCAAACGGCAGGACTTCCTCAAAGTTATCCATGTTACGGACACAGATGGCGCCTACATACCTCCTGAAAATGTGGTTGAGGATCCCAGCCACCTGGGCCGGCCTCTCTACGGTGACGCAAATATCGTAGCCTCTCCAGGCAGTAGAATCAAAGAGCGCAATGCGCGGAAGAGCGCCAATCTCAACAGGCTGAGTTCAATCGCTACCGTGTGGGGAAGCGTCCCCTATTCGATTCACTACATGTCCTGTAATCTCGATCATGTTCTCTACGGAGTGCCAAACAGCGATGACGAGACCAAGAGGCGGAACGCCTTTCTGTTTGCCAAGACGTATAAGAACAATTTCGATGGATTCGTAAAGTTTATTTCGGATCCCGTCATTGCGGTTACGGGAAACTATCAGGAAACATGGGAATATATCCGCCAGGGGTTGAACTCCCTGCATCGGCATACCAATCTCGATATTTGCTTCCGGAGTTGACCGACATTGCAACGGCATCGGGAACTGACGTAACTTTGTGCCTCACGGTCTTAAACCTAACTGCGACAGTTAGGTTTAACGGATTAAAGGCCTTTGGTAATTTTGTCTTGTTGGAACAAGAAAAAGGTCGGCTTTCTTGCGTCGTGGCGTGTGCCGCCGGAGGCGGTGATGCGGTGTCTCGACAGGGCGACGCGGATGCGCGACGAAGGGGTGTGCGTGATGAGCGGGTTTCAGAGTCCGTTGGAGAAGGAAGTCCTCAACATCCTCTTGAAGGGAACTTCGCCCCTCATTCTCGTCCTGGCGCGGCGGATGTGGGACGAACGGCACATTCCCACGCTCTTCCGCAAGCCGCTTGCCGAGGGGTGGCTTCTCGTCGTCTCGCCCGTCTCGCAGTCCATCCGCCGCGTCGATGCCCGCTCCGCCGCCCAACGCAACCGCTGCATCCTCGACCACGCCGATAAACTTTTCCTCGGTGCGCGCGATCCAGACGGCTCGCTGACAGACCTCTTTCCGTTACCCTCGCATTTATATAAATGCGAGGGTAACGGCGCCCACGGTAACGCGCGGCAAACGGACGCCCCCCGGCAAGGCGGGATTTGGTATAATTGCCCTTGTCACGAGGCTTGCCCTTGAACGTTCTGGAGTGATTTCGACATGCCCAACCTTGCCCCCCCTGCGTTTACGCCCGCCGAGTTCGCGGGACTCATCGACCACACCTACCTCAAGGCGTTCGGCGACGCGAAGGTCCTTGAACGGCTGTGCGCCGAGGCGGCGGCGTACCGCTTCGCGAGCGTTGCGGTGAACGGCTGCGAGGTCGCGCGCTGCGCGGCGGCGCTGCGAGGGACGGGCGTGAAGGTGACGGCCGTCGCGGGCTTCCCGCTCGGGCAGATGACGACCGAGGCGAAGCTCTTCGAGGTACGCGATGCGCTCGCGAAGGGCGCGGGCGAGGTGGACATCGTCCAGAATGTCCGGGCGCTCCAGAGCGGCGATGCGGCGTTCGTCCGGAATGAACTCGCGCAGTTCGCGCGCATCTGCCGCGACGCAGGGGCGGTCTCGAAGGTGATTCTCGAAAACTGCTATCTCACGGACGCGCAGAAGGAACGCGCCTGCGCCCTTGCGTGCGAGGCGGACGTCGATTTCGTGAAGACCTCGACGGGCTTCGGGACGGGTGGTGCGACGGTGGCGGACGTGGCGCTCATGCGCCGCTGCGTGGGGCCCGAAAGGGGCGTGAAGGCGGCGGGCGGCATCCGCACGCTCGCGGATGCGCGCGCGCTGCTCCGCGCCGGCGCAACGCGCCTCGGCACGAGCGCGGGCGTCGCGCTCGTCGAGGCGCTGCGGGCGCAGGAAATTGCGCCGGCCCCAATCCCCCGGAAGGTTCAAGATTCACAATTGACAGGCGAGGGTTGTGACAACGTTCAGACATGAGAGGCGGACGAGAAATGCATCGAAGAGGGGAAACGCCGTCGCTTGAAGTCCGCGGAGGCGGGGCGTGTCGGCAGAGGGACCGGGCGAGGCCGATGAGCTTCTGCGCGGCGATGACGAGGAGCCCGGACATCAGTCCCTCGTTTTCATGCTTGTGAAAGGAGACGGCCATGGGAAAGTCATTTGTCGCGAGTGTGTTCGCCGGCGTGGTGTGCTGGGCCGTGGCCGGAGCCGACGGCATCTGGAACTGGGCCGGCGCCGCAGAGCCGGACGGGCGGTCCGTGACGGCGTGGGCCGCATGGTCGGACAAGGGAACCGCGCTGATCTTCAGGTAAGGAGGCCATGCCATGACGACAAGCCGAAGGGATTTCATCACATGCTCCGCCGGCGCGGTCGCCGCCGGGTTCGCGCCGTGCGCGCACGGCGCCGCCGACGGGGACTGGAAGGCCGCGTTCCGCCGGGCGGGCGCCGATCCGGATGCGGACGGCTTTGCGGTGGTGGCGGTCATCGGGGATCCGCACGTCGCCATCTCCCCGCTGGAGACCTTCCGGGCGGCGGTCGCGTTCTGGAACGGCATGGGCGAGGCCCTTCGATGCGTGGTTTCCTGCGGAGACCAGATGTGCCGCTTCTCCACCTGCTTCGGGCATCGCCCCGACACGGCGTCCCCGGCGTACCTTGCCGCGTGCCGGGAGGAGGCCGACGCGCTCAAGGCGCTGATCGCCCCGCTTCGCGCGCCGTTCCGCCACGTGATCGGCAACCACGACACCTTCCCGGAGGAGAAGCCGTATCCGGGCGCGCTGTACGGGTCGTTCTTCCCCGGCTGGAAGCGGTACGACCTGGTCGAGGTCGCCGGCGTCCAGATCATGTTGCTCGATTCCGGGCACGACGGCTCGTTCGACGAGGAGCAGGTCGCGTGGATGCGCGAGACGAAGGCCGGGCTCGACCCGAACTGCACGCTGGTCCTCGTCGCCCACCAGCCCACCATGGGCTGCGGCTGGGAGAACGGCATCGCCCGCACCTTCCGCCGGGTCTTCGGCGACTGGACCGGCGACTTCTGGTATTGGGCGGGGCACAACCACCTCAACGCCGAAAGCCGGGTGCGGCTTCCCGGCGGCGGATCGCTCGCCGTGATGGCGCACACCCGGATGGCCGAGGGGTTCTGGCTCTACGGCATGGCGGGCGGGCGAATCGTCGCGCGCGTGTTCGTCAAGGCGGAGGGGTATCGGTACGCGGCGTTCGGGCAGCGCAAGGACATGGTCGGGTTCACCGGCTTCTCCGCCCCGGCGGCCGGACGGATGCCCGGGGACGTCGCGCTGGGGAAGATGATCCCCGAGCCCTACGCGCGCACGCCGGGCGTGATCTGGAAGCTCTTCATCGGCGAGGGCGACGAGCGCGCGCGCTATCGCGTCTTCACGCAGCGGCACTGCGATGCCGGCCGCGGGCTCGTCTACCTCGGCGACACCCAGTACCGGCTGCCGCTGAAGGAGAAGGCGCCGACGGCGACCCGCTTCGCGATCCTCGGGCGGCTCGCCCCGCACCGCAGGACGAAGCAGCCGAACCAGGTGTTCGCCTCCGCCGACGGGCGCGCGTGGATCGAGCTGCCGCTGCCGGCCCGGCGGGACGACCTGTACGTCTTCGAGATCCCGGACGAACTGCGCGGGAGCGAATGGCTGCAGGTGAAGATCCACGCCTTCGGCTACGCGAACGAGAGCCAGATCGCCGGATTCGCCTTGCTGGCGTGACGCGGGGACGCCATGCGGATTGCCGTCTGCCACGTTGCGCTCTGCGCCGCCGCGCTCCTGCCCGTCCGCGCGGCCTGGGCCTGGGGGGCCGGGCATGACACGGTCGCCCGGTGCGTCCTTGAAAAGCTGCCGGCCGCATGGAAGAGCCGGTTCAGGCCGGAGTGGCGCCCGGCGTTTCTCGCGGCCGCGCATCTGCCGGACAACGGCGACGCGCGCGTGCTGGGGCCGGACGAGCTGTCGTGGCTGCGCGAGAACGGCGGGCTGGGGGCGTCCCTGTATGCCCTGCATGCGGGCCCTCCCGTCTACGGGGAGATCGAGCGGCTGGTGGACGCGATCCGCGCGGACGACGCCTATCGGGCCTTCGTCTACCTCGCGTCGCTCTCCCACGCGCTCGCGGACGGTGCGGCGTGCAACCACGATCCAATTGTTCATCTGCTGACGTACACGTGGTCGGTCCGGGGATCGCCGCAGGGCCGCGGGCTTCCCGTTCTGCCGAAGACGGGGCGCGCGTGGCCGGTCGACTTCTCGTTCGTCGAGCTTGACGCGGAGACGAAGGCCGTCCTCTCCCGGCGCCTGGAGGCGCTTGTCGTCCCCGAGCCGCCGGCGGACATCACGCCCGAGCGGCTCTTTGCGCTCGTCGACCGCTGGGACGTCCTGTCGATGGAATGCTGCAGCCGAAGCTCCGGGCGCATCGTCGAGGCCGGCGCGAAGTGGGTCGGGACCGGCGACGCCGCCGCGAAACGCGAGGCCGCAGACGCGCTCTGCGATCTTGGTCTGTGGGCTGTTGAACGCACGCTGTACGTCTTCAAGGCGGCGCAGGCCCTGGCGGCGCGTCCCGATTTCGCGTCCATGCCGCTTGAGGCGAAGAGGCGCCTGTTCGCCCGGAAGGCGACGAACGAGGTGGAGATCCTGCGCCGTCCGATGGCGAACGATTCCTTCGCCCGCCCGTACTTCGCCGAACCGGGCCGACCAAGCCGCGTGCGGGTGCTGTATTCGCCGATCGACCATATGGGCGGCTCCGTCTTCGACGTGGTCTCCCGTCCGATCGGCTGCCAGATCGTCGGCTCGCTGAAGAGCCGCCGCCCGGGATTGAATGCGTCGCTGATGGACGCGAGGCAGTTCGCGGCGAAGGGCGTCGATGCCGAGGAGACGCCGGCTCTTGTCGTCTTCCGCCGCGTTTGCGGCTACCGTGGCTTTGACGTCGCGGGCTTCGAGAGGAACCTCCGAAGGTACGTCGCGGCGGGCGGGAAGGTCGTCTGGATCAACGGCGAGCCGCCGGCGTGGCTCATCGGCGCGGATGTCCTCCGCGCGCTGCGCGATGCGAAGAGGCGAGACGGCTACTGCGACCCGAAGTACCCGGTGCCGCTGGACGCGCTTGCGCGCGCGTCCGTCGCCTGGACGGGGCCCGGCGCGGCGAAGGCATGGACGTACGTGAACAGGCCGCTCAACACCGCCGGCTGGCACTGGGTTGGCTCGCCGCAATGGTTCGACGTGCCGGCGCTGCCGCCGGACGCCGTGCCGCTCATCGAGCTGAGGACGCCGGAGAGGGTCTACCTGACCGGCGTCGCCTGCGGCGGCTGCGCCTATCTTCCGCTGAACGCGCTCTATCCCTATTGCCTGACGGACGAGGGCCCCGCGCTCGACCCGTTCTTCCTGCGCCTGGATTCCGCTGGCGAGGTGGTGCTGCTTTCGACGCTTGACGTGCTGCTAGGCGGCGCCGACCCCAATCCTCCGAAAAAATCCAAAAGTCACAATTGACAGGGGGGGGGGTGACAATGTTAAGATATAGTGCATTGTCATTTTAGGCGTAAAAGCGGAAGCGAGGTCTGCATGGAAACGAGCGTGGAACATCGGAACGGACGGGCGGGTTGGGCGCGCGCGGGTTGGACCGCGTGCGTGCTGGGGTGCATGGTCCCGGCGCTGCTGTGGGGCGAAGAGTCCACCCCGACGGAACGCGCGTTCACGTCCGCCCAGACGGTGGACGAGGTGATTGCCGGCGACACGGCCGTGCGCATCGCCGTGCCCGCGAACACGTTCGTCTCCTTCACGGGCGCGAACACCTACACGGGCGGCACGGTCATCGAGGGGGGCGGCGTGATCGTCTCGAACGTGACGGCGCTCGGGACGGGTCCGATCACGTGCGCGAACGGCACGGCGATCCGCGTGTGCGTGGACTTCGCGGACCACGCGGGCGGCCTCCAGGAACTCATCGACCGCATCACGGTGACGCCGGTGGCGGAGGGCGAGCCGTGGGTCTCCTTCCAACTGATGGCGGGCGGCCTCACGAACGACGTGGACTTTTCGAAGCAACCCTACCTCTGGCTCGGCGCGCCGGGCGTCGGCGGCAAGTCGCAGCCCTTCAAGGGCAACCTCGTCCCCTACGGCAACGAGTACCGCTTCGGCTATGCGCAGAGCGCGAACAACGAGGCGCGCGGCCTCGATTTCGGCGCCGTCCTGACCGACGCGCCGGACGGAAAGCCCCGCCGCGTGCTGCTGCGCGGGTCGGGCGTCACGACGCTCAGCGGCGGCACGTACACGGGCGGCATCGTCGTGGAGGGGCCGGCCTATCTCGCCCTGAACGGGCCCGATTCGATCGGCGTGTCGACGAACCTGACGCTCCGGGGCGGCGCACACGCCAACTTCAAGAATGCGAACGTGACCTATCCGGCGGACCTTGAAATCCGCAGCGAAGGGACGAACGTCCTTCATTCCTGCGGCGCCGACAAGACCGTCTGCACGGTCTTCAAGGGCCCGATCACGGGCTGGGGCAAGATCCGCCTCACCGATCAGGGCGGCGTACGCTTCACGAGCGCGTCGAACACGTTCACGGGAACGCTGGAACTCGAGAACGCGCACCCAACCCACGGCATCGAGATCGGCATCGGCGACGGCGCGAACTGCAGCTGGGCGGGGGACAAGATCGTCCAGCCGAGCTCCTGGAGCGGGTCGATGCTGACGAACAACTTCGTGCAGGTCACCTGCGACGACGATTTTACGCTGGAGACCGATCTCGGCACGACGGGCGGGCGGCTCGTCAAGAAGGGGGCGGGCACGCTCACGCTCGCGAAGGCGTTCGCCCGTTCGCCGATCCGCGCCGACATGCCCGTCCTCGAAATCCTCGGCGGCACGGTCCGCTGCCCGCCGAGGGCGCCGGCCGCCACCCCGGGGCTCGCCCTCTTCAAGAACGGCGCGACGCTCGACCTGGACGGCGCCGCCGCGGCGAACCTGTGGCTGCCCTACGGCAACGGCAAAGTCGTCAACCCCGCCGGTGGGGCGATGGCCTTCGAGGGGACGGCCAACGCGCAGACGGCGTTCGAGGGCACGCTCAAGGGCAACGTGGCGGTGCGCGTGGCGGGGAGCGAGCCGTGGCAGGTGGGGCGGGACACGCAGATCGACGGGACGCTGGCGGTCGACGCCGGCTACGTGCGCGTGAACGCGGGCTTCACGGTCGAGGGGCTGGACGTGGGCGCGCGGGCGCGCCTCCTCATCAACTCGGACCCCCCGACGGTGGCCGGCCTGAAGATGGAGATCTGGTGCAACGGCAATACCCAGTCCTGGAGCGGGAGCGACAATGCCGCGCGGTTCGCCACGGCCCGCGCGGAGATGGCGAAGCGCGCGCCGGACGCAATCGGCGACATGGCCGACTTCCTCGACGAGACGTTCGTCTCGGGGCCGAATCCGTCCCAGACGCCGGAACCCAATGCGTTCACGAAGGTCCTCGGCAGCGGTCCGAACAACTTCATCGCCCGCTTCACGGGCTACTTCTTCGCCGAGACGGAGGGGACGTACACGTTCCAGGTCTACGCCGACGACGCCGGGCGGATCACGCTCGACGGGACGAACACGGTCGTCGACGTGGCGGCGGGCACCAAGGACACCGCCGGCGAAGGGAGCGTGTGGCTGGCGGCGGGGTGGCATCCGATCGAGGTCCTCTTCAACGAGGACGGCGGCTGGGAGTACATCCGCGTGACGATGAAGGCGCCGGGCGCGGCGGCGTTCGAGACGCTGCCCCTGTGCCTCCTTTCCGTCTGGAACGGGAAGGCGACGGCCCTCCCGCGCGTGACGGGCGCGGGCGCGCTCGAACTGATGCCGGGCGCCGTCTGGCCGGACGGGATGGGGCTTGCGGACTTCACGGGCACGCTCATCGCCAACGACCGGACCGCCGAGCCGGACGTGGGGACCGTCACGCCCGCCACGGCGTCCCTCGTCTACGCGGGCGACGGTTCGCTTTTCCATGACTGGACGACGAAGGGCCTCGCCGTCTGCGAGTCGATCGACGTCGCGACGATCGGTGGCCAGAAGAACACGTGGGGCTCGCTCAACACGGCGGCGCCGATACCGCTCGACAAGCCGTTCACGGTCGCGTTCGACGTCTCGGCCGTCGAGCCGTGGGAAGGGAGCGGCGCGCGGGGTGACGGGTTCGCGCTCGTCCTCCACGACGGGACGGTGGGCTACCACGGCGGGACCTTCAGCTTCGGCCCCGGCGCGCGGCTCAACGAGAAGAGCGCCTACGGCATGCAGTTCTACCTCATCCCGGATTGGAGCTATTTCGCCTGGGTGCGCGACAACCAGGCGCTCGGCGCCGTCGTGACGAACGCGGCGGAGAAGGCGTTCACGATGGACAAGCTCATCAACAGCCCGGCGCGCGCCACGCTCGCGTGGGACGGCGCGAATCTGGTCGCGACGCTGGAGAAGGGCGCCGCCCGGTGGTGTTCCACGAACGCCTTTGCGGCGGCAGAACTCCCCACGCGCTTCCCGAACGGCGCGTACCTCGGCATCTGGGGGCAGAACGGCGGCTACTACACGGCCCTGCGCATCGAGAACCTCTCGCTCGCCCACGGCGGGATGTCCGAGGCGATGCCGAAGAAGGTCTTCAACGGGACGCTCGGCCTCACGAACGGCACCGTGACGGTCGTGCAGGCGGGACGCATCCAGGCGGAGCTTGCGGCCGGCCTTGCCGTGTCGGGCGCGGCGACGCTCACGGCCGCAGAGGGGTGTACGCTCGCCTGCACGGGCACGTCCTGGTCGTTCGACCTCGCCAACCCGGCGGCGAAGCTCACGTGCGTGGGCGCGCTCACGTTCCCGACGGCGCCCATCACGGTGGACGTAACGGCGGGCGAGGCGACGGCGCGCACGCGCGTGTTGGCGGACCTCACGGGCGTGGCGGACGGCGCGGCGCAGGGGCTTTCGTTCCGGCTCGCCGACGACCTCCCCGCCGCCTGGAAGCTGCGGTACCGGGACGGCCTCCTCTCGCTCACGGACGGCACGGGCACGGCGCTCATCCTGCGCTGACGAACGGTCCGCGTCCCTCCTAGGCGATTTTTGCTATACTCGTTGCCGATGGAAAGCAAGATGTTTCGTTTGATGGGGGGCGCACTCGCGCTCGCAGCCGCCGTCGGCGCGGCGGAGATCCCCGTTGTCCGCACGGCGGACGTGGTGGTGGTGGGCGGCTCGTCGGCGGCCGTCTCGGCGGCGATTGCCGCGAAGGAGGCGGGGGCGGAGGTGTTCCTCATCGCGCCGCGTCCCTACCTCGGCGAGGACGTCGCCGGGACGCTGCGTGTCGTCCGCGACCCCGGCGACGACGCGCGCGCGCCGCTCTTCCGCGCCCTCTTCGACCCGGCGCAGGCCGGGCGCAAGGGGCTGCCCTACGCCTACACGACGGACGTGCGGCCGAACGCGAAGATCCACTCCGACCCGAAGGGCGTCTGCCTGAACGACGGGCGCGCGGGCCACGCGGCGCAGGACAGCGTGCAGTTCGACGGGGACGTGACGGTGACGGCCGACCTCGGCGCGGAACGGGACCTCGCCGGCGTGCGGCTCGACTTCTACGTCCGCCTGCGCCCGCGCGAAGGCCACTGGCGGAAGGGGCCGCTGGACGGCGGCTTCCTGACGCAGGCGATCCGGGTCTCGACGAGCGTGGACGGGCGCGCGTGGTCTGAACCGGTCGCCGCCGCCGAGCCCGAGGACGCGGGCTCGGCGATGCGCACGCTCGCGGCCCCGC
>URIT01000106.1 GCA_900547945.1 uncultured bacterium | reverse complement strand
TGTCGGACGCCCCGCCGCGCCCCGCGCCGGGGGCGGGCCGCCGGGGACGTCGGCCCCTACCATTGTCCCACCCGCACCCACTTGGCCCCTATCATTCTCCCACCCGCACCCACTTGGTCCCTACCATTCTCCCGCCCGCACCCACATCGGCCCCTACCATTCTCCCACCCGCACCCACTTGGCCCCTACCATTCTCCCACCCGCACCCACTCGGTCCCGACGTTGGCTCTACAACGGCCCGGTGCGCGAAGTCCCCGCGCCGCCCTCGGCGCGGGACGCCCACTCTCTCCCACCCCATGCGTCCACCCCACGCGCGTCCCGTGCGCCGCGAAACTCCCCAAAAAAATCTGAATTTTTTTTGTCATCGAAGGATGCCGACGGCATACATTCATGTGCCGGGCTTCGCGCGGATATGCGCCGCGCCCAATAAAACAAGGGGAATCCGGCGTTTCGGGAGGCGTGTGCGCCGCGTGTATTTTTTTTCGCGGCCCCCTTGCGCGCACGGCGGCTGTGTGGTATACTCATGGCGTCTTTGACCATGGAAGAGGATTCGGATGGGATGTCCGGCCCTGGGTTAACGCCGGGCGTTTCAAGGAACGGTCCGCAGAAGTGGAAGAGGGCACAACAAGTTAACCACCAAGTAGAACGCGAGGCCGGGTGGCCGGACGGACGAACGGTACAAGGGGTCTCAACCACCCCGAAAGTGAAGATCAAGATGAAGAAGCTCATGATTGCGCTCGCTGCGGCGGGTCTGGTCGGCGGTGCCTATGCGGGCTGCCAGGAAGACACGAAGTGCGTGTTCGCCTATCAGGTGTCCCTCTCGGGCAAGTCCACGGTCGCGGCCTCCACGAAGGCGAAGCCCTCGGCCTGCATCGACGCGGACTGCTACCGCAAGGCGGGTTCCTACAAGGTCAAGGGCTACATCTGGGGCACGACCGAAGATCTGACCGATCCGGATCAGTGCGTTGAAGGGTGCGGCTGCCTTGACCTGTCGACCGCGACGTTCACCACGTATCTCTGGAACACCAAGACGCTCAAGAAGCTCGGCGACATGACGTTCTCGCAGCTTGACCTCGTTGGCTCCAACGACAAGATGAAGGCGAAGACGGTGGAAGTCGTCGCGAAGATCGATGACCTCGCCCTCGCCGGCTTTGGCAAGTACAACACGAAGAAGCTCGAGTTCAAGTCGGCTTCGGGCTACTTCGCGGGCACGGTTGCGGCACCGCTCTGCATGTCCTGCACGTACAATAAGGATACCTGCGAGGATGACTGCACGGAGTCCGCCTCCAAGGCGTTCACCCTCTGCGCGCTTGAAGCCAGCGACGTTGCGACGACGCCGGCCTACGGCAAGTGGTCGATGAAGTACAGCAAGTCCGCCGCGAAGAAGCTCACGAAGAAATACGATGCGGCTACGCTCGTTCCGGCCAAGGTCATCGCCGCCAACCCCTAATCGCGGAAGGCTGACGCATACACGACATGGCCGTCCAAAAGGACGGCATGGAAGTGGCAGGGAGGATGCTTCATCCTTCCTGCCGCTTTGATGAAGATGAAATGGACGATGAAAAAGACGTGGAGATGGGCGCTGGCAGCGACCGTCCTGTTCGTCTTGGGCTGCACCGAGGAGCCGCCGGGCGACGGCACGCCGCTTGGGAAGCTCGCGGCGGCGGAGGCCGTTCTCGTCGTGGACGGCACGCCCCTCACCAAGGCGGCCCTCCTTGCCCGCGTCGGCACCATCGAGGCCCTGCGGCGCCACCGCCGGCCCGACCGGTCCGGGCAGGACGCCGCCGCGCAGCGTCAGGCCCTCTGCCGCGCCTATCTGCCCGTCTTCATCGACCAGACGCTCCTCGCGAACTGGGCCCGGACGGAAGGCGTGACGGCGTCTGCGTCCCTCACGACGAACTACACGCGCCGCGCGTTCCGCAATCTGCGCGCGCGCACGGACAAGACCTTTGACGATCTGCTGGCCGTCCCCGGCGTCGATGCGGCGCAGCTTCGCGACCAGATCCGCGGCGAGGCCCTGCGCCAGGCGATCGAGGACGCGCTCGTGGCGCGGTCGCCCACGAATCTTCCCCCGGAGGCCATTCAGCGCGAACTGGCCGACATGCGCGCCTACAATGCCGTCATGGCGCAGACGAACACGCTGATTTACGCACGGGCGACGAACGTCTGGAACCAGCTGAAGGCGGGTGGCGACTTCAAGGCGCTTGCCCGGTCGTACACCGAAATCCCCGACGAAGTGGCGGAGGACGGTGCGTGGGGGATGATCGACGACTCGTTCCTGCGCGACGATCCGGCCCTGCTCGCCGCCCTCAAGAACCTGAAGCCCGGCGAATTCACGCCGCCCGTCGAAGGCGACAACGGGCTCATGATCGCGCGCCTCGACGCGCGGGACGAAGACGGCTCCTACGCCGTCTCGCGCATCTTCTTCCGCCTCCCGCTGATGATCGACTACCCGACGGCGGAGGAGCTGGTCGCGACGGCGAAGGCGGCCCACGCGAAAAACCTCTTCGACGACCTCGTGCGGCGCCTGCGCGCGACGGCGAAGGTCGCCTACCCCCACGGAAAAGACTTGTTCACGCGGCGTACGTCCACGACGCCATCCAAGAAGAAGGAGAATCCATGAAGCACACCACACACGGAACGGGCATCTGGGCGGGACTCTGCGGTCTCGTCCTCTGCCTTGTGGCGGCCCCCCTGCGGGGCGAGGTCGCAAACGGGGGCCTCGTCTACAGCAACGACCCCGCCTTCAAGGCGGGCGAGTGGAATTCAAACTTCACGGCCATCAAGGCGAAGGCGGATGCGGACAACGTGCCGCTCGTTGCATTGTATGCGAGTAAGAGTTGTGGGCAGTGCAAGAAACTCGAAACGGCGCTCAACACGCCGGCAGCCTACGCCTGGCAGAAGGAGCGCGGCTACTATTTCGTCTTTGGCTACGACGGTGATAAGGCGTCAGGAGAGTATGTAAAGACGAAAGAATTCGCACGCCATGCAAGTAGATACTTTCCTTATGTCGCCGTCTACTGGAAACAGGGTCTGCGCGGCACGTCGACGCAGAAGCAGAAGTTCGTCGGGCGGTCGGGCATGATGAAGGTGACGAGCGGCGATCTCGCGAACCAGTTCATGCAGACGGTGGAGTACTGGCTGGGCGACTACGCGCCGCCGGCCGCCTACGTGGGCGGCATGTTCGCGGGCGAGGAGGAGACGGCGGGGCATCGCCTGGAGGCCGAGGCCGGGACGACCAACGTCACCTTCACGCTCGTGCGCGACGAGGCGGCCGCGAAGGTCGCGACGAACCACCTCCTCACGGTGACGGGTCCGGACGGCGCCGTCGCGACGAACACGGTCGTCTGGCGGGCGGGCGAGGCCGAGCAGGCGCTCGCGCTCGACCTGGAGGACTACCCGGCCTTCGACGCGGACGGCGAGACGCTCACGCTCGCCGTGCTGGACGCGGGCGGCGAGGTGCAGGACACGCGCACGGTGACGTTCGCCGCGCGGGCGAACGGTGCCGCGAACCCCCTCTGGATCGGGGAGCGCACGGCGGAGACGCTCGCGTTCGGCGAGTGGACGATGGACTTCGAGGCGGCGACGAACAAGGCCGCCCGGGCGGACGGCGAGGCGTACACGCTCGCTGCGGTGAGCGGGGCGCTCTGGTGCCCCGACTGCGCGAACACCGAGCGCAACTTCCTGGACGTGGCGGACGCGGAGGGCGAGAACCGCTTCAAGGCCTGGGCGGCGTCGAACGGCGTGGCCCTCGTCACCGTCGACGTCCCGAACTTCCAGGCGGACGGCGCGTTCGAGTCGCCCACGTTCCTGTCGCGCCGGGCGTTCGCGACGACCCTGGCCCGCATGCGTGAATATCCCGCCTCGGGCGCCGACGCCGCGCTCACGAACGCGATGCTCCGCAGCGGCCTCGGCTACCTGACGCGCAAGGGCGTGTCGGACGAGGCGGCCGCCGCGGCCCTCGCGCGCAACCACGCGCTCGTGAGGCGGGGCGGCCTGCTGCACAGCCCGATCGACACGAACGACAACCGCACGGGCGTGCCGATCTTCGTGCTGCTGCGCAAGGACGGCACGGTGGCGGCGCGCCTCACGCGCTTCGCGGCGACGAGCCCGATGGCGTCCGCCCGGGAACAGTGGGGCGACCTCGTCAAGCGCTTCGACGAGATGCTCGCGGTCGCGGCGTCGGCGGGCGCCCACGCCGACCGGGCGGAGTTCGCGAACGACGCGCCGCAGGGTGCCGTCGTCTTCGCGGCGAACGGCGGCACGGCGGCGGGCGAGCTCTCGCACGCCGACTTCCGCGACGTCTTCCGCCTCGACGGCGTGGGCGGGAACGCCCTCCAGAAGGTGACCGTCACGGGCACGACGGGCGCGCGCGTCACGGCCTCGTTCCTCGCGCTGGACGCGGACGGGAAGAAGGTCACGGTCGGCACGCCCGTCACGGGCGCGCTCACGGCGGAGGGCTTCGCCCTTGAACACACCTTCACGGCGGCGGGCACGTACTACGTCGAGGTGGCGGGCGCGGACATCACGGACGCGGCATTCGCCGTCGAAAGCCCGACGGAAATGAACTTCCACCCCTACGCGCTGGCGGGCACGGTCGTCCTCGTGCCGCAGGAGACGCGCGCGACGGCGACGGCGCCGACGGGCTCCGACCAGGTCGTGATGCGCCTCGAGAAGGGACAGAAGTACCGCATCCAGGGCTTGAAGGTCGATGCCGTCGGCGACGCGCTCACACCCGACAATCCGTCCGACCCCTATGGCCTCTTCTTCACGGCCCAGGCGGGCGGCGATGTGTCCCTGATGTGCCAGAACAAGGAAGGGACGGTCACTTATTCGCGCTGGAACCCGGGCAAGGTCGGCTTCACGGCGGCGGCGTGGACGGTGAAGGAGAACGTCGGCTCGGTCGTCGTGGCGGTCGCGCGCACAGAGGCTGCGTCCGGGCGCGTCGAGCTGAAGGTCTCGCTCGACGCGAAGGCGACGACGCTCTACGACAGCGACGGAAAGGCGCGGTTCGCCTTCGAGGACGCGACGCTTGTCTGGGAGGAGGGCGAGAAGGGGGAGAAGACGGTGACGATCGCCGTCCTCGACGACATGCGCTTCGACGGCACGGGCGTCGTCGCGCTCACGCTTAAACAGGTCGGCGGCGACGGCACGCCCGAGGTCGCGGGCGGCGCGTTCGCGCTCACGGTGACGGACGACGACAAGCAGTCCGCCGGCAAGGCCGCGTTCACGGGCGCGGAGCCGTACTTCGCGCGGGCGAAGACCGTCTACGTGCGCGAAGGCGAGAAGGCGACCGTGAGGGTGGGCCGCGTGGAGGCAAGCGACGGCCCCGTGACGGTGCGGGTGAAGGCGTCACCCGCGACGGTCGCGCTCGGCGGCGATGTGGAGGACGGGATCCTCTCGTGGGCAAACCACCAGGCGGAGGAGAGGATTGTGACGGTGGCCGGCCTCGCGGCCGGCAGGACGGCGACGCTCACGCTTGCCAACGCGACGGACGGCCTCAAGGTCCTCTCGGCCTCGAACTACGTGAAGGTCGTCGCCGTGGCGGCGGACGCGCCGGCGTTCGCGCAGGACGCGGCGCAGGCGGCGCTCGTGCGCTACGTGGCCGCCTCGAACGTCTACGCCGTCGTGGACGTCCCCGAGGGGACGACGAAGCTCACGTTCACGAAGCTCTCGGGCACGCTTCCGGCGGGCCTGAGGGCGGCGTGGGACCCGGCGGCGAACGCGCTCGCGGTGAGCGGCGCGACGACCGCGAAGGCGGGCGCGTACACGGCCGTCTACCAGGTCTCGGCGCGCGTCGCGAACAGGACGGTTCCGGGGCTCACGCTCGCCCTCGCGTTCACGGTGACGGACGTCGCCCTCCCGGGCGCGGACGGCGCGGCGGCCCTGAACCCCGCCCTCGCGAAGGCGCGGACGTTCCGCGACCTGCCGGTGCTGGACGAGGTGAACACCAATCTCGTGGGCACGCTGCAGGTCACTGTGCCCCCGACGGGCCGCGTGAGCGCGAAGTGGCTCTGCGCGACGGGGACGGTCTCGTTCACCGCGCGGAACTGGTCGGAGGCGGAGGAGGACGGGACCGTGCGCGCCGAACTCGTCGGCTCGAAGAAGGGCTACGCGATGGCGCTTGAGGCAGCGCGCGACGGTTCGCTCACGATTGAACTGACGGACGACAGGGGCGAAACGGCGCAGGTGCGGACGGACGGGCGGCTCTGGTCGAAGGCGGATTCGGCCGAGGGATGGCGCGGCCAGTACACGGTGTCGCTGCGCAACGCGGCGCGCGAGGAGAGCGCCGAGGGCCTTGCGCCGCGCGGCCACGGCTACCTGACGCTGAAGATGACGAGCGCGACGGCGTGGAACGCCGGGCGCATGACGTGGGCGGGCCTGCTGCCGAACGGCACGGCCGTCTCGGGCAGCGCGACGCTCGCGCGCGGGCTGCGCGGCCCGGCGGACTGCTGGGGCTACCTGCCGGTCTACATGCGCTCGTCGCGCGATGTGCTGGCCGTCCTCGCGCAGGTCGCCGAGGGCGCGGCGGCGCACGACACGCCGACGAGCGCGTGCCAGGCGGTGTTCGAGGCGGCGGGCCTCGCGGAGGCGTACTGGAGCCATGCGGATTCGGCGGGTCTGCGCTACACGGTCGAGTGGGACGTCTACGGCGGCGTCTACAGCCCGGCCTACGACTTCGCCGCCTACTTCGCGGAGTTCTACTCCGAGGGATCGGTTGCGCCGGACCTCGTGTTCGACGTGGACGGCCTGGACGGGACGCTCGCGGCGGGCGTGCCCGGCGCGGTCGATGCAGTCCGCGTGGCGGTCGGCCCCCGGACTCTTGCAATCTCGAAGGACAGCCCGAACGTCTGCCGTGCGACGCTCTCGTTCAACCGTTCGACGGGTGTCGTGTCGGGGTCGTTCCGTCTGCCCGTCACGAAGGCGAATGGAACGGAGACGACCGTGACGGCGTCGTACCGGGGCGTGATGCTCATCGGCTGGGGGCCGGGCTGCGGTTGCGACGAGTCGCTCGTCCCGAGCGACGTCAAGCTGCCGTTCGTCAGCGGAGCGTTCTGGGTGGCGGACAAGGCGGCGGATGCGGCGACGGGGCGGACGCGCGCCGTCAAGCGCGGCGGCGCGGCGGGAATCGCCGTCCCCGCGCAGCCTGAAGCCGGGAATTGAGAGGAGACATGATGATGGAATCCTTGTTGAAAAGAGGGGTTTTCGGCGCGGCGCTCGGGGCGGCCCTCGTGGCGCAGGCGGCGATCACGGGAAGTTCCGAGGCGGCGGCGGCGTCCATCTCGATGAGCGCCGCCGGGGCGGTACGCACGGTGAAGCTCGTCGCGGCCGCAGGCACCGAGAAGGGCGTCTATTATTTCAAGTCGACGCTCAAGCGCGGACAGTCCTACACGGTCTGGACGGAGAACGTCTCGACGAACGCCCCCGTGTCGCTGGACGCCTACGCGGCCGATCCTCCGGATACGAGCGATGCCATGGGACCCGGGGCCGACTTCGACGACGTGGGCGAGGCGGGTGCGAACACGCGCCTCGTCATGTGGTCCAGCAACTGGACGGTCGATGACGAAGACCCCGAGATGAGCGATCCGAAAAGCTGGACGTACTACTTTTCGCTGGAAGGGACGGTCGGGCAGAGCGTGACCGTCCGTTTCCGACAGGGGGCCGACATCCCGCAGGGGCGCCTCGAAAACCCCGCGCCGCTTTCGATCGGCGCGTCGGAGGCGTCCGTCACGCGCACGCTGGAACTGAACAACGCCTACTATTTCCGCGCACGCCTCACGGCGGGCCGCCTCTACCATTTCGCGACGGCGGGCGGAACGGCGGAGCAGGCGTTCAACATCACCGTCGACGGCGAGGACGACGACGTCGACGCGACGGTCTATTCGGACGCGGCGTACGACGCCGTGGAGGGCAATATGGGCCTCTATGTCATCCCTGACGTAACGGCCTACTATGTCATCGTCGTCAACGGCGTCCAGACGAATGACGCCGTCGGCACGTTCTCCCTGAAGCACCGGGTCTTCCCCTTCCCCGTCCGCGCGATTGCCGACCATCCGGCGACGGAGCTGAATGACGCCAACGGCTGGACGGCGACGTGCAGGCCGGGCTATCGGAACGACTTCACGAAGACGGGGGCCTACGACGAGATCATCGACGAGGACCTGTTCGTGTTCACGGCGGCGAAGGGCGAGCGCTTCGTCTGCGAGACGGCGGGCGCGGCGACGAACCTCCTCCTCTGCGTCTACGACGCGAAAGGGGGCGTCCTCGCAACGAACAAGACGGACGGCGTCTCGCAGAACGTGCGCGCCGCCTTCACGGCGTCGGCGGCGGGGCGCTACTACGTGGGCGTCTGCCAGGATCTCACGGACGAGTTCGGGGACGTTCCGGCCTATCTTCCCGTGCGGGTGACGGTCGCGAAGGCGTCGACGCTGACGGACGACTTCGACGCCTGGGATCCAGCGGACGACACAGCGGCGGGCGCGAGCGGGCTTTCCCCGCTGCCGGCCACGAAGGGCGCGGCCCCGGAGGCCGTTGACCAAACCGGGCACGGTCCGCACCGCCTCGGGCGCGGCGACTGGGCGGATGTCTTCATGATCGGCGCGCGTAAGGGCGTCACCTACGCGCTGCGCGCCTCGGTGGACGCGGCGAGGCCCTCGGCGAATACGCTTGCGGCCAAGGTCTTCACGCTGAGCGGCACATCTGAGCGGGCCGTCGCGGCGGAGGGCGACCTCAATCCCGGATCCACCAGCCCGTTGACGTTCACGGCGACGGCGAACGCGACCTACTATGTGCGTGTCGCGGTGGCGGAGGGCGCGGGGCTTGACTCCGCCGACTACACCCTCCACGCGATGGCCTACACGGAGACGGGGGACGCGCTCGGCATCCTGACGGTGAACGCCCTCGGCGCGCCGACGGCGACCTGGTCGCTCGATTCCGAGACGGTGAAGTATCCGGCGGGCGCGAGCGTCCTCGTGAGCGGCGCGCACACGGTGAAGTTCGCGGCGGCGACCGGTTTCAAGGCCCCGGCGGCCGCGCGCGTCACGGTTGCGCCGGGCACGGAGCCGACGGTCGTCACGGCGTACTACTCCGACACGGCCGACCCCGCCGACGACACGGCGCGCGGCGCGAAGGCGCTCGCGCTCAAGAACGTTGCGACGAAGCAGACGCGGACGCTGTGGAAGGACGACCCCGAGGACAACTTCTCCCTTTCGGGCAAGGACGGCCAGTTCTACGACTTCGCGCTGGAGGACGTGACGGGCGACGCGGTCTTCACGATCACGAACGCGACGCACACGGCGGCACACCCCGACGGCGTCTTCGCGCGTGGCGTGACGGCGGTCTCCCAGCTGGAGCTTCCCGCCGCCAAGACGAAGTACTATCTCACGGTCCACCACGCCGACGCGGCGGCGCCGAAGGACGGCTCGTATGCGCTTTCCGGCTTCTACGCGAACGTGGGCACGGTCAAGTTCGCCAGGACGTCGGTGACGGCCAGGGAGAACGCCGCCTCCGTCGCGATCACGGTGAACCGCACGGCGAAGGACGGCCGCGTGCGCGTGCGCTACGGCACGGTGGCCGGGACGGCGAAGCCGGGCGTCGACTACGTCGCGCAGAACGGCGTCCTCGACTGGGCGAACGGCGACAACAAGGCGAAGACGATCACGGTCAGGCTGATTCCCGACCTCGTGCCCGCCTGGGAGAGCAACAAGGTGTTCTCCGTCGAACTGCGCCCGTTCGCGGAGGACGAACGCGCGGACGGCGAGTACGCGGCGGCGCTCACGGGCGGCGCGACGTGCGCGGTCACGCTCACGGAGGTGTCGCGCGCCGGGACGACGGCGGCGAGTTCCTACGCGGCAGTGGCGCCGAAGCGCGCGACGGTCGCGAAGAGCGAGACTGTGGGGCTGGAGACGGGGTCGTTCTTCGGCGTGCTGGCCGAGGACGGCGCGGCCCTCACGAACGGGCTGCCCGCGCGCGCGTCGCTCGCGCTGACCGTCTCGACGGCGACGCCCGCCGCGATTTCGGCGAAGGTCGCGTTGGCCGGAAAGACGTATTCCTTCACGGCGAAGGGCTGGGACGCGGATGCGGCGGAGGACGCGGCGGTGCGTACCTGCTCGCTCCGGCAGGTCCAGCGCGTCGCGAACGTCTCCTACACGAATACGCTCACGCTCGCGGTGACGGCGGGTCGGACGGAGACGGAGGGCGACTGGCTGCGCGCGGGCGCGACGGCCGAGCTGGAGATGAACGTGCCCGACGCGAACGGCAAGGGCGTTCAGGAGGCGATCCGCTATGTCGGTACGCTGGGCCGGAACAACGCGAAGATCCAGGCCTACCTCGACGCGGTCACGAACTTCACCGGCTACTACACGGTGGCGCTTGCGCCGCAGGGCACACCGGCGGCGGACGGTGTGCCGGCCGGGAACGGCTACCTCACGCTGACGGTGGACAACAAGGGGACCGTCAAGGTCGCGGGCGTCCTGGCGGACGGCGCGACGAAGCCCACGGCGTCCGTTTCGGGGGCGGCGCTTGTCCTGGACGATGCCTCCGCGAACGGCTACGCGCTTCTCGTGCCGGTGTTCATGGCGCGCACGCCGCAGTGCTTCGGCGGCACGCTCCGCCTGTATGCGCGGGAGGATGGAACCGTCGTGGTCGACTCGACCGAGTCCCTGGCGTGGAACAGCGATCTGGCGGCGGCGACCTATGCGAACGAGGAGGGTTTCCGTCTGCTGCTCAATCCCGTAGGTGGTTGGTACGACAAGGTCGTCAACCTCCAGGCCTATTACCTGACACGCGCATTCGAGGTCGAAACGGCGACGACGGCGGAACTGCCGTCCGAGATGTTCGCGGTCGGCTACACCGCCTCGATGGCTGCCGAACCGAACGGAACGGACGTGGAGGTGGTTGGCGATGCGTTCGCGACCGCGAAGAAGGCGCTCGTCCGCAGCGGAACGCTCAATGACCTCAAGGCGAGCGTCAACCCGTGCAATGTTCAGGTGAAGCTGACGCGCGCGACGGGTCTCGTCACGGGCAGCTTCTCGGTCTGGAGCGAAAGCAAGGACGGTGCGAAGCAGAAGGAGGTGACGGGGTTCAAGCATGCGGGCGTGTTGCTGCTCGCGCGTGACGCCTTCGCACCGATCCCGGAGGAGGTCGCCGTGGCGGGTACCGCAACGAAGGCCCTCTCCTGGAGCGAGAAGAACCCCGATACGGGGCGTACCGTCAGCCGTAAGTGGACATGGTCGGTTCCCTTCAACATTCTCGGCATCGACCAGGGCGAGCCGGACTGGTGGGCCGACGACTGGGGCGATCCCGACTGACCCGCCTTGGGGCTGATGCGGGATGTCCCCGTCGCCGCCTTGAAGCGGCATGCGAACGATCAGTGCGCCGTCAATGCATGTTGACGGCGCGCTTTCTTTCTGCCCCTGCGCCTATACGGCTGCCCCATGCGCCGCCCCATGCACCTAGGCACTCATGCGTCTATGTTCCTATACGGCTGCACCATGCGCCGCCCCATGATACGGCTGCACCAGGCGCCGCCCCATGCGCCATACACCTAGGCACTCATGCGTCTATATGCCCATACGCAAGAGGAGAAGCGGCCCGCCGATCCAAATCTCATGACCATCCCATGACCGGGACGACAGATGGAGTCATATTTTCATATTTTCTTACGCATTAAATTCTCATTGCGCCGGCTCACGGCATCTGGTAGACTGTGCGGCATGGGACGGCATTGGAGAGAGAACGGCGGCGGGATGCCGCAGATGCGCGGCGGGGGCACGTTGCGCCTGCGGGACGTCCCGCGCGCCGTCGCGGGCGCCGTGCGCGCGG
>URIT01000105.1 GCA_900547945.1 uncultured bacterium | reverse complement strand
TCCCGTTCCGCAACGCGCTCAAGGCGTTCTACTCCGTCGTCAAGACGCTGGAGGGGCGGCAGCGCTTCACGTTCCTCACCGGCATCAGCAAGTTCTCGAAGGTCTCCATCTTCTCCGACCTCAACAATCTCAACGACATGACGATGGAGCGGAGTTGTGCGACGCTCTTCGGCTACACGCCCGAGGAGGTCGTGAAGAACCTGCCGGGGCTCCTCCACCGCTTCGCGGAGGCGAACGGCCTCACGGACGCGCAGGGGCTCGCCGAGATCAAGCGCTGGTACGACGGCTACCTGTTTCACCCGAAGGCCGAGCAGGTGATCAACCCGGTCTCGCTCGGCTGCTGCCTGAAGTCGACGGAGCTGCGCAACTACTGGTCGACGACGGCGATGACGACGTTCCTGATGGACGAGCTGAAGCGCCGGCCGCTCAACTTCGCGAAGGTGGACGTGGACGAGTCGGTGCTGGGTACCTACGAGCCGGACAAGGCCGACTTCACGACGCTCCTCTTCCAGACGGGCTACCTGACGATCCGGGGGTTCCAGCAGCGCGGGGCGGCGCGGCGCTACAGGCTCGACTTCCCGAACCTGGAGGTGGAGAACTCGTTCCTGCGGCAGGTCGTTCCGGCCTACACGGGGCAGGAGGAGAACCGCGCGAACGACATCCAGGCCGACGCGGTGAATGCGCTCTATGACGGCGAGCCGGAGAAGTTCGTCGCGGCGCTGAAGCGGCTCTTCGCGAACATCCCCTACGACCTCACGGATCGGCAGAACGAGCAGATGTGGCAGGCGATCGTGTACGTGATCCTGAAGATGATCGGCGTCGCGGCGGAGGCGGAGGTGAAGACGAACGAGGGGCGGATCGACATGACGCTTGAGACGCCGGAGCATGGCTACGTGGTCGAGTTCAAGCTCGGCGCGTCGGCGGCAGCGGCGATCGCGCAGATCAAGGCGAACCATTACGCCGACCGCTTCGCCGACAACGGCAAGACGCTCACGCTCGTCGGCCTCGCGTTCTCGAAGGAGAGGCGCACCATCGTCGACGCCGCCGTGGAGGCGGTCGGCTGACACGTCTGCACGCAAAGGAATGACGCATATGATGACGAAAACGCTCCTGCTCGCCGCATCCGCGCTTCTCACGTGCGGCGCGGGCCTCTGCGCCCGCCCCGCCCCCGACGCCTACGCCGCCTTCCGGGCGGAGCTGCGCGCGTTCTACCCCGACCGCTTCCAGGGCGACCCCGTAAAGGATCCGCGCCAGAAGGCGAGCGTCGCGGCCATCGAGAAGGACCTCCGGGCCTTCTGCGCGGCGCGCCCCGGCTACGACGCGCTCGACGTGCGGCGCGAGAGCTACCGGTCCATGCGGCGCCATTTCGTGCCGTTCCTCTTCAAGGAGAGTCCGTTCTACTTCGAGGCGGGCGTGAACGGCGGCTGGGGCGGTCACCGCCCCGCGCGGCTCGTCAACGCGCTCTGCGCGAAGTTCTACAAGGAGAAGGGGCTCGTGCCCGACGCGGCCTTCGCCCGCCAGCGCGCGCGCCAGCGGGCGTGCCTCGCGCTCTGCTGCGGGCCGTTCTGCGACGACATGCACCACGTGCCGCCGTTCCGCACGGTCTTCGCCAAGGGCTTCAAGGGCGTCTACGACGAGGTGGCGGCGGCGCTGGAGACGTGCCCCGCCGACGACCCGAAGGGCCGCAAGGAGCTGGAGACGGCGCTCGTGGGGCTTGAGACGGTCCATGCGCTCCAGCTCGCGTTCGCCGAGGCCGCCGAACGGGCCCTGGCCGGGCCGGACGCGCTCACGCCCGCGCAGGCGGCCAACTTCCGCCGCATCGCGCAGGCGGCGCGGCGCTGCCCCTGGGAGCCGCCGCGCACGTTCTACGAGGGCCTGAACACGCTCTGGTTCGTGCGCGAGATCCTCGGCTACGTCGATGGCGTCAACGGCTTCTCGCTCGGCCGCCCCGACGCCTGCCTGATCGACTTCTACACGCGCGAGCGCGCCGCCGGCACGCTCACGGCGGCGGCGGCGCGGGACCTCGTGGCGAAGTTCCTCCTGACGGCCGAGTGCCACTACGACGGCACGACGCGGGTCGACGACTACACCGACCACGAGATGGAGATCCCGATGTCGCTCGGCGGGTGCGACGCGAAGGGCGCGCCGCTCTACAACGACCTCACCGAGATGTTCCTCGACGCGCACCTCGACGCGGACTGCGTCTACCCGAAGCTCCACTGCCGCATCTCCGCGCGCGCGCCGCAGGCCTACCTGGAGAAGATCGGCGCGATGCTCATGAAGGGCCACGCCGTCTTCACGCTCCTCAACGACGACCGCTACCTCAGGCAGTACACGCGCGACGGCTTCTCGCTCGAAGACGCGGCGAGCTACATCGGGACGGGCTGCTGGAACGGCTACATCGATTCCGTGCAGGACGTCGACGGCGCGAACTACCTCTCGATGATCAAGCTCCTCGATCTGACGATCAACCCCGACCCGGCGACGCTGAAGGCCTGCGCGCTCGAACTCGACCCGCTCGACGGCGCGGCGGACTTCGAGGACCTGCGCGCCATCTACTGGCGGAACTTCGCGCGCTTCCTCGCGTCGGTGACGGACGACTACTCGGCCTACGGCGCGACGGGTGCGCAGGTCTTCCCGCACCCCGTCTACTCGATGTGCCTGCGCGGCTGCGTCGCGTCGCGCCGCGACACGAACGAGGGCGGCTCCCTCTCGCATCCGCGCATCCTCACGCTCGGCTTCATCGGCAACGTGACGGACTCGCTCATGGCGATCAAGAGCGTCTGCTTCGACCGGAAGCTCGCGACCGTGAAGGAGTTCCTCGACGCCGTGCGCGCGAACTGGGCGGGGCCGCGCGGCGAGGCGCTGCGGCGCGCCGCTCTCGCGGCGCCCTCCTGGGGCGACGGCTCGCCCGAGCCGGTCGCGCTCATGGGCTGGCTCATGCGCCAGGCGAACGCCGCGACGGCGGGGAAGGACAACGGCTTCGGCGACGCCTACCGCTATGCCGTCTACACCTACCGCGAGTTCATGTACTGGGGGGCGCAGACGAGGGCGACGCCCGACGGCCGCCGCGACGGCGACCGCCTCGCGCAGGGCTTCAGCCCGAGCGAATACCGCTGCCGGTCGGATGTGGCGACGGTCATGAACGCGATCGGCCAGCTGCCGCACGACTGCCTCTACGCCTCGAACGCGAACCTCACCTTCGACGCCTCGGCGATGGACGCCCGGACCCTCGCGGCGATCCTCAGGGTCTTCTGCCTGAAGGGCTCGCACATGATCCAGCCGAACTGCAACTCGGCGGCGCTCCTCATGGAGGCGCAGCGCCACCCCGAACGCCACCCCAACCTGATCGTGCGTGTCTGCGGCTTCTCGGCGCGCTTCATTTCGCTCTCGAAGCGCTGGCAGGACGAGCTCATCGCCCGCCACCGCCTGAAGTAGGCGGCGCGGCGGGCCGAAGACGGGGGCGCGCCCGCAGGTGTGCGCAGGTCGAACCGGATGTCTGACAGAAGGAGAACGTGAAGATGAAAAAGCTTATGATGTTCGGCGCAGCCGCCCTCCTCGCGTGGGCGGGCGCGGCGGCGGGCGACGCGCCCGTCACGGCGACGACGACGGCGCGGGCCCTGCCGGACCAGGGCGCCGACAGGCTCGTGGACGGGAAGGTGAACCCCGCCTGCGCGCTCCTGTGGGAGAAGAAGCCGATCGAGGTGACGGTCGACTTCGGCGCGGCGCGGGAGGTCGGCGGCGTGCGCCTCGTGAGCGGGCGCAGCTTCACGAACCGGGGCGTCAGGAAGGCGAGCTTCTACGCGGACGGGCGCGCGCTCGCCGAGCATGTCGAGCTGCGCCCCTCGCACACGTACAAGGACAACGTCGTCACCTGGGCGCCCGTCACGGCGCGCCGCGTGAAGATGGTCGTCGAGGGGACCTACGACCAGGCCGACCACTACTACTGCGGCTACATGTTCGAGGCGCAGAAGTACATCCAGCAGCTCTTCGAGACGCCCGCCTACAAGATCCGCGCGGACGGTCCGCAGACGGTCCAGATCGCCGAACTCGCCTTCTTCGGGAAGACGCCGCCGCCGGATCTGCCGCTGCCCAACAAGGACGGCACGCTCGCCTACCCCGATGCCCGCCTTGTCCGGGATTGGCAGCTCCAGGACGCCGCCGTCAGCAACGTCTCGCACTGTGCGAACGTGGAGGCGGACACGACGAAGCCCGACCCGCTTGGCCGCGACCTCGACCTGCGCCTCGCCGCCGACGGCTCCTTCGCCGCGCCCGACCCCGCCTGGCGCGCCGCGCGCGAGAAGGCGCGCCGCGCGTTCCTCGCGTCGTTCCGTACGCGGTGCGACCAGTTCCTCTACGTGAAGCACCTCGTGATGGGCAACTCGATCATGCACGCGACGGACGACCTCACCGACGCCTCCTATCAGGAGTGGCGCAGCGTGCCGGACTACCGGGGCGGCTCGCAGCTCATCCGCGCGACGATCAACCCCGACGGCACCGTCTCGCAGGAGGTCCTCCTCGACGAGCCCGCCGGCATCATCCGCGACCCCGCCGTGAGCTTCGACGCGAAGAGGGTCGTCTTCGCGAAGCGCCGCAGCCTTGAGACGGACGACTACCACCTCTGGACGCTCGACCTTGAGACGCGCGCGCTCACCCAGCTCACCTCGAACGAATGGGTGCGCGCCGGCGCCGTGAAGGGGCTCACGAACGACGTCGAACTCGCGGCGAGCGACATCGAGCCGTGCTGGCTGCCGGACGGCTCGCTCGTCTTCCAGTCGACGCGCTGCAGCCACTCCGTCGACTGCTGGCCGCTCCCCGTCTCGAACCTCTACCGCTGCGAGGCCGACGGCTCGCGCATCCGCCGCATCGGCTTCGACCAGGTGCAGACGTTCTATCCGCAGCTCCTGGACGACGGCCGCGTCTCGTTCACCAAGTGGGAGTACAACGACCGCAACGCCTCGGGCATCCAGCAGCTCTACGCGATGAACCCGAACGGGACGAAGATGACGGGCCTCTTCGCGAACAACTCGGAGTTCCCGTTCTCGCTCATGCACACGCGCGGCATCCCCGGGACGCGCGACATCATGATGATCTCCTGCGGCCACCACGTCGCGCAGAAGGGCCGCCTCGCGCGCTCGCGCCTCGCCGACGGCGACGACTACACGAACTCGACCTACGACCCCGCGAAGAGCGTCTGGGGCATGAACACGAACGCCATCGTCATGACCTTCCCCGGCAACCGCGTGATGACGATCCCGTGGTCGCCGTGGGACAACCCCTGCGGCCCCGCCGTCACGAACATGCCGGGCATGTACTACGTGGCGGGCGCGGCGATGAACGCCGCGCCGGGCGTGCAGCCCACGCGCATGCCGCACGACTACCACTACAACGTCTTCGACATGCACACGCAGTTCGGTCCGCAGTGGGCGTATCCCTTCCCGCTGGGGGAGGGGGCCGAAGGGACGGGGGAGGCCCCCGCGAACGGCTTGTTCCTGGTGTCCTTCATGCCCGAGGGGTGCAGCTTCTACCGGGGGCCCTATTCGAGCCGCTTCGGCGTCTACGCGATGGACGAGACGGGGCGGCGCGAGCTGCTGGCCTTCGACTGGGGCAACCACTGCCTCCAGCCGGTCGCGCTGAAGCGGCGCACGCCGCCGCCGCGCCAGGTGCCGCCGCTCGATTACGCGCAGGGCTTCGGCACCTACTACGTGCAGAACGTCTACGCGGGCGCGGCGATGAAGGGCGCGCCGAAGGGGTGCGTGAAGAAGCTGCGCGTCGTGGGCCTTGAGTACCGCCCCGTCCACATCGGCTGGAACTGGCAGTACGGCTGGCACTCGACGCAGGGCAAGATCGGCACGCCCATCGCCGTGGGCAACGGCGCCTACGACGTGAAGCACGTCCTCGGCGAGGCGGACGTGGAGGCCGACGGCAGCTGCTCGGTGCGCGTCCCCGCCCGCACGCCCGTCTACTTCCAGCTCGTCGACGCGGAGGGCTGCGCCGTGCAGACGATGCGCAGCTGGTCGACGCTCCAGCCGGGCGAGGTGAACGGCTGCATCGGCTGCCACGAGCATCCGCACCAGGCGGCGTCCGACACGGCGTCCGCGGCGGCCCTGCGCCGCCCGCCCCAGTCGCTCCAGCCCGCCCTGCCGGGCGCGCCGCGCCACCCGTTCGTCGAGGCGCTGGAGAAAGAGGGCCCGCTCGCCTCGCTCGACGTCTGGATGGGGCTCAACCGCCCGAAGCCGCCGGACGCGCGCGTGCGCGGGGACGGCTTCGGGTTCGCGAAGGACATCCAGCCGATCCTCGACCGCCGCTGCGTGTCGTGCCATGGCGAGGGGAAGCGCCTCGACCTGCGCGGCGTCCCCGCGCAGCTGCCGCCGTCGGACGACCAGAGCCACCGCGTCTACTCGGTCGCCTACCTCGCCCTCTCAGAGAAGGGGAAGTGTACGGAGAACGTCAACTTCGCGCACGGGCTCGGCTTCGCGCCGTTCAAGCCGCCGCTTTCCTTCGGCGCCGCGCGCTCGCGCTGGTACCAGAAGCTCAAGGCGGGGCACGGCCGGCTGACGGACGCGGAGCGGCGCGCGATCGCGCTCTGGATCGACCTCGCCGTGCCGTTCTGCAGCGCCTACCCCGAGGCGCACGCCTGGAGCGACTGGCACTGCCAGCGCTACCTCTACACGGTCAACAAGCGCAGCGCGTTCCACTGGCTGGAACTGAACGACGTCCGGCGCGAGAAGGGCCTGGCGCCCGTGCCGCTCACGGGCTTCGTGCCGAACGTCGCGATGCCCCGCCGCCAGCGGTACTGGTCGGAGTAGCGCCCGGTGCGGTCCACTTCGCGATTGTCCCCCCGCGCCGGTTTTGGTAGAATCGCCGTCCTTCATATATGGACGTGATTCTTTCAGCGGCGACGCTCGTCGCCTTGTTCGGCCTCTCGGCGTTCTTCTCCGGCTCGGAGACGATTCTCTTCACGCTCACGGGCGTGCAGCGCGCGCGGATCCGCGCGCGCAGTGCGCGGGCGGACCGCTGGATCGGGCGGTGCGTGGATGATTCCGCCGCGCTCCTCTCGACGCTCCTCGTCGGGAACACGTTCGTCAACTTCGCGATTGCGACGCTTTCCTACCGGCTCTTCGTGAGGGCCTTCCCCGCCTGGGGCGGCTTCGCCGCCGTGCCCGTGACGACCGTGCTGCTGCTGCTCTTCGGCGAGATCACGCCCAAGCGCCTCGCGCTGCGCCACGCCGAGGCGCTTGCGCCCGCCTGCGCGCTCGCGCTCCTCTTCTGGCGGGCCGCGCTGCTGCCGTTCAACAAGGCCTTCTCGCTCGCGTCGCGGGCGTTCGCGCCGGCGCTCGCGCGCGAACGGCGGGCGCTCTCCGACGCCGAACTCGTCTCGGTCGTCGAGTCCGCCGCCGAGAAGGGCGAGTTCGCGGTGGCGGACGCCGAGATGATCGAGGGCGTGCTGCGGCTCTCGGAGCTGCACGCGAACGACGAGATGACGCCGCGCGTGGACATCGAGGGGCTGGATTCGGACCGGCCGGAGGCCGTGCGCGCCGACGTCCTCGCCCATGCGCGCCACGCCTACCTGCCCGTCTTCAACCGCACGCCGGACGCGATCGAGGGCATCGTGGACGTGAAGACGGGGAAGGTCGAGGACGCGCTCTTCGTCCCCGAGCAGATCACGCTCGACGACCTGCTCGTCGTCTTCCGCCGGAGCGGCAAGCCGCTCGCCGTCGTCCTCGACGAATACGGCGGCACGGCCGGCATCATCACGCCGAACGACGTCCTGGAGATCATCGTCGGCCCCGGCGTCTTCGCGCGCCCCGACGACGAGCCCTCCATCCGCCCCGTCGGACGGAACGCCTGGATCATCGACGGCCGCGCGAGCCTCGACGAGATCAACCGCGAACTCGGCATCGAGCTGGAGGCCGAGGACGCCGACCGCCTCTCGGGGTGGGTCGCCTTCCACGCCGAGCGCATCCCCCACGTGGGGCAGCAGATCGAGGCGGACGGCTGCCGCGCGACCGTCCTCAAGCGCCGCCGCCGCCGTGTCGTGCAGGTGCGCCTGGAGGTCGTCGAGTACCCGAAGGCCGACACCGACGAGGAGCTGCTCGCCGAGACGGACGAGGCCGTCGAGAAGACGGAGGAGGACGCATGATCGCGCTCGCCCTCCTCGTCTGCGCGATGCTCGCCGCCCTCGCGCTTTCCTCTTTCTGCTCCGGCACGGAGACGGGGCTGTCCTCCGTCAGCCTGGGCCGCATCCGCCACATGGCCCGCGAGGGCAGCGCGGCGGCGAAGATCATCGAACGCGCGCGCCTCGACTTCTCCCGCACGCTCACTGGCATCCTCGTGGGCAACAACCTCGCGAACGTCGTCTACTCCTCCGCGTCGGCGGCGCTCGCCGCGCGCCTTTTCGGCGACGCATCCGGCGTGGGCGCGGCGGCGTGGAGCGCGGGCGCGGCGGTCGCGCTGCTCGTGTGCGGCGAGTTTCTGCCGAAGCTCTTCTGCTCGGCGCGGCCGCTGCGCCGGACGCTCCGCCTCGCCCCCGTCTACCGGGTCTTCAGCGCGGCCTTCGCGCCGCTCACGTCCCTTGCGGCGGCGGTGACGGGCCTCTTCGCGGGGCGCCCGCGCGCCCGCGAGCGCGTGACGCCGGACAACCTGCTGCGCATTCTCCAGGACCGCAAGGACGGCGTGCGCCTGACGGAATTCGAGAGCGCCCTCATCGCCCGCATCCTCGTCCTGCGCATGAAGGGCCGCCCCGTGACGGCGGAGGCGCTTCTCTCCGCCCTCGACGAGACGGACGCCTAAGGGAAGGGCCGCGCTCTTGCGCGACCTTGCGGCGGTCGGAAATTTCCAAAAAAAAACTCGGTTTCTTAATTGACAATCCGAATGGGGGGGGGGGGTATAATATAGACTGTTTTGGCGAAACTGTATCAGCCCCTGCTTTACGAGGAGAAACGAGTATGCGGAAAATGACGGTTGGTTTGGCTTTGCTCGGCGTGGTGTACACTGCGGCGGCCGATGTCGTCACGAACACGTGGATCACGCCCTCGGGCGGGAAGTGGCTTGCGACGAACGAGGTGGGCGTACTCGTGAACTGGGCCGGAAACCTGACGGACATGAACGCCGTCATGAACACGGTCGCCGACTTCGCGCTCGACGACAGGGCGGCCATCTGCACGTCGCGCGAAAAGGCACCGACGAGCGGCATGCTCTTCCGTCCCGCCGGGAAGGATGTATCGGACGATCCCGCCACCTGGCCCACGTGGTATCTCAAGGTGGAGCCGTACCATGCGGACTTCGTCTTCTCCACGTCTGTGCGCGGTTCTTTCCCGCTCCGCGTGGAGAACGGCTGGCTCGTCCTCGGGAACGAGATGTGGCTCGCCGCCGCAGGGGCTCTGGACGACGGGCCCGTCCGCAAGGAGGGGAACGGCGCCGTGCGCGCCAGCCGCTTCTATCGCTACCGGGATTCCGGGCGCACGCTCGACATCGCCGAGGGCGCGGTCTTCCCGATGGCCGAAGCCGCGCTCGCCTACATGGACGTGCGCGTGACGGATCCGGCGGGCGCGCTCGTCTTCACCAACTGCACGCCGCGCGCCTTCCTCGGCTCGTTTGCGCCGCAGACGGGCGTGCCGCAGCCGCTGAACGGCGTCGATCTGTGCATGGGGGCGCTTGCCGCCACGACGGTGCCGGGCGAGGTCTGCGGGACGGGGCGCGTGACGGCCGTCGCGCGCAGCGTCTACGTGACGAACGTTGCGCCGCACATCGTCTACGGCGCGTCGGCGGGGCGCCTGCGCCTCGACACGACGGACCCCGCCGCCGTGCCGTTCGTACACTACGACTTCGAGGCGTCGCTCACGGCGGACGCCTCCGGGAACGGCCGCGACCTGACGGCGGAGGGCGACGTCGCGCGCGTCTACGACAACGAACGGGGCGGTTATGTCGCGCGCTTCACGGCGACGGCGAAGACGGGCGGCCGGCTCAGCGTGTCCGTCCCCCATGCGGATGAGCTGACGGGCGACGCGGACTACACGATCAGCCTCTGGGCGAAGGCCGCCTCGCCCTGTGCGAACAACTGGCCCACCTTCTTCTCGCTCGGGCAGACTACGGACGACCGCCAAACGGTCCAGTTCCGCTTCATGGACGCCGGCTGCACGAACCTGCTCCTCGGCCACTGGAACGGACGCGGCGACTTCGCGAACATCGCGCCGTCGCGCGACGCGGCCGCGTGGAATCCCGCCGTCTGGCACCACTACGTCGCGATGCGCGAAGGGGGCTTCTGCGCCGTCTGGGTGGACGGGCGCAAGGTTTTCGAGCGGCGCAACGCGGGGCTGGTGATGACGCTGCCCCGGACGGTGCAGATCACCCTCGGCGCGCTCATCGGGTGGCAGCGGTTTTTCCACGGCGACCTCGACGACGTGCGCGTCTACGCGCACGCGCTCGGGACGGACGGGGTGGCGCGGCTCTTCGCGGGGCTTGAACCGGTTCAGGACGGGGCCGCGCCCACGCGGGGCGCGCCGCCCGACCTCCCGGAGGGGACGCGCCTCGCCCTCGACCTCAACGGCGCGATCCAGCTTGCGGGCGCGCAGACGCTCGCGGTCACGGTGAGGTCAATCGCGCTCGGCGAGGCGGGGATTTTCGATATGCGCAGGGTCTGCGTGCGGGAGACGTGCAAGGGCTTTTTGAACGGAATTTGCATAGGGCTGCTGGGCGCGCTTCTTGCGGTAATTACGACATTCCGCTTCGATCTCGCGCTGATTGTGTGGGTTGCGATGGTGATAAACATGTCGCTCGGCGGCTTCATGGGAAGCTTCATTCCGTTCACGCTCAAACGCTTCGGGTTTGACCCCGCCTCCGGCTCGTCCATTTTCACTACGGGCTTTACCGATTCGGGCGGTTTTTTCATTTTTTTGGGGCTTGCCTCCATTTTCCTTTCGTGAAAATCCCGACGCGTCCGCTCGGATTGCGTTTTTTTTGTTGACGGAATCTCCGCGCGGTATTTAGTGTCAATTTAAAGAGGCGGAATCGCCCATAAGCTTTTTTTTGTTCGCGGGGGGAGGCTTGCGTTCAAATTTTTTATAATCACCTACAACAATTATCGACAAAGGATTATTATTATGGAAAGACGCGATTTTGTGAAATCGACGGCTGTGTTGGGCATGGCGGCGGCGTTGCCGCGTTATAGCCTTGCAAGGGCAAAGGGGAACGACCGCATTAAAGTGGGTCTTATCGGCTGCGGCGGCCGCGGCAGGGGCGCGCTATGCAACATGATTTCCGCCGACCAGAACATAGAAATCGTGGCGGTTGCCGACCTTTTTGCGGACAAGCCGCAGCAGGCTCTCGACCGCGTGCAAAAGCACATCGAAAAGCTCGGCGACAGCGCGAAGGGCATTTTGGACATGTCGAAGGTAAAGCGTTTCGTCGGTCTGAATTGCGTCGACGAAATTTTGGCGACCGACATCGACGTCGTAATCGACGCGTGCCCGCCCGTGTTCCGCACCCCGCACTTCGAAAAAATCGTGGCGGCGGGTAAACACGCGTTCCTCGAAAAGCCGCCGTGCGTCGACGCGGTTCAGGCTCGCAAAATGCTCGAACTTTCCAAAAAGGCCGACGAAAAGGGCCTGTGCGTAGTCTGCGGCACGCAACGCCGCTACTATTCGGGCTATCAGGAAATGGTAAAGCGCGTTCAGGACGGCGAAATCGGCGAAATCGTCAACGCCCAGTGCTACTGGAATTCGCCCGTCTACGTCGGCGGCCCCGGCTTCCACAGAAACGAGGAGCTTGCGTGGGACACCATGGAATACCAAATCCGCAACTGGTTCTCGTTTATCTGGACTTCGGGCGACCAAATCGTCG
>URIT01000104.1 GCA_900547945.1 uncultured bacterium | reverse complement strand
GGGCGTGGCGCTCGCGTGCGGGACGGGCGGCGTCTTCGGGGCGGCGTGCGCGCAGACGACGGTGCCCGCCGGGGTGAGGCCGAACTGGAGCGGCTGGCGGCAGACGGTGGCGGTGGAGCCGGGGAAGGACTATTTCTACGGGGCGTTCATCCGGTGTACGGACCTTTCCGCGTCCGCCACCGTGCATGCGCACCTGCTCACGGCGCGCGGCGCCCTGGGCACGGGCGGCATGCTGAGCGCGGGGCGGGGCGTGAGCGGCACGGCGCCGTGGACGCCCGTCTTCGGCACGTTCCGCGCGCCGGCGGACACGGCCAAGGCCAGTCTGCAGCTCACGCTGAACGGCACGGGAACCGTGGCCTACGACGGGGTGCTGCTGATGGCGTATGCGGCGGCGCGGACGGGCGACCCCGAATTCGCGCCGGTGGCACCGGCGGGGGCGGCCCTCGGCGTGATGGCGGTCGATCCCGTGGTGAAGGTGTTCCGCGAGACGCCGGTCGAGGACCGGACGGGCGCGGCGTTCGAGGTGGCGCTCGCGCGGAACGAGACGGAGCCGCTGCAGCTCGCGGTGCGGTCCGCCCGGGGCGGCGCGGTCGAGCTTGCGGTCGAGGGCGTCCCGCTCAAGGTCGAGATCGGCCGCGTGGACGACGTGCCGGTTGACTGGCCGACGGCGTACTACTCGTGTACGACGCCCGAGTGGGAGCTGCGCTTCCCGCGCAACGGGGGGCAGAGCGACGGCTGGAGCGGCTGGTGGCCCGACCCCATCGTACCGACCGCCTGCGGCACGCTCGTGCCGAACCGGACGCAGGCGTTCTGGGTCAACGTCTCGGCGGACGCCCAGACGAAGGCCGGCACCTACCGCGGGCGGCTCGTCTGGAAGCTGGACGGCGCGGTCGTGCGCACGGATCCCCTCGCCGTGAAGGTGTGGAACTTCGCGCTGCCCGCGCGTCCGTCGTTCCCCGCCGTCTACGATCTGCGCCTGGGGAGCCGTTACTGGAAGGCGCTGGGCGCGACGGCGGACGAACGGCGCGAGAAGCTGTGGGCGTTCATGGCCGCGAAGAAGGCGTGCCCGGATAGCCTCGGCGACGTGACGTTCAGGAAGGCGGCGGACGGCACCGTGACGGCGGACTTCGCGGATTACGACCGGCTGGCCGCCCGCTACTTCGACCACTACAAGTTCCCGTTCTCGTATGCGCCCCGCGCCTTCTACTGCTTCGGGTGGGCCATGCCGCCGAAACCGTTCCTCGGCGAGGCGCCCTACGAGGGGACATGGCCCTACGAGGGGGCGGACTGGACGCAGCTGCGCCCCGCCTATCGGCACGCCTACCAGCAGGCGCTGAAGCTCTACTGGGACCACATGAAGGAGAAGGGGTGGGCCGACCGCATCACGCTCTACATCTCCGACGAGCCGCACTTCTCGCGTACGAACGTCGTCCAGCAGATGATTGCCTGCTGCCGGATGATCCACGAGGTCGATTCCGCGATCCGCATCTATTCAAGCACGTGGCGGCACTGCCCCGAATGGAACGGCGCGCTGGACGCCTGGGGCGCGGGGCACTACGGCTGCTTCCCCGTGGAGGAGATGGCGGCGCGGCGCGCGGCGGGCCAGCAGATCTGGTGGACGACCGACGGGCAGATGTGCCTCGACACGCCGTACTGCGCGGTCGAGCGTCTGCTGCCGCACTACGCGCACAAGTACGGTGCGCGGCTCTTCGAGTTCTGGGGGGCGACGTGGCTCACCTACGATCCCTGGAAGTTCGGCTGGCACGCCTACATCCGCCAGTCCGACACGCCCGGCAAGACCTACTGGGTGCGTTACCCGGCGGGCGACGGCTACCTGATCTACCCGCCGAAGGAGGGGCTGCCGCCCGAGCCCGTCTCGACGCTGCGGATGGAGGCGTCGCGCGACGGCGTGGAGGACTTCTGCTACCTCGAACTGCTGGCGGCGCGGGCGAAGGACGATCCGCAGGCCGCCGCGCTCCTCGCGGAATACCGCGCCCTGGTGTCGATCCCGAACGCCGGAGGCCGTTATTCCTCGCGCATCCTCCCCGTCCCCGAGCGGCTGGGCGCCCTGCGCCGCCGCGCCGGTGACCTGCTGTCGGGAACAGATCGGTCGCACATGGGGGCGATCCGGGAGCGATGAAGTCGGCCTTCGGCCTTTAAGTGGCTCAATCGCCGCTGCGCGGCTTTAAATTCCTTCCCCTACGCTCCGGCGATGAAGTTCAGCCTGCGCGAAGCGCAACTTAAAGCCGCGTAGCGGGCAAGAAAATCTTGAACCGCAAAGGAACAACGTTATGAAATTGAGAATCGGTTTGGCCCAGGCCGTACGAACGGGTCTCGTTGGGATTGTACACGGCCTCGCCATTGTGGCGTCGGGTGCGGAGGCCCGCCTTGTGCGCGCGGTGCTGGACACCTCGTTCGCCGAACCGCGTTCAGCCATGGAGGGCGGTGTGTTCGTGAAGAACGGGCACGCGCCGGGGCGCGGCTACACGGTCCCCGTGCGCGGTCCGTCCGACTGGGACGTGATTCGCGCCGGGGCGCGGCGGCTGCTCGGGCAGGTCGGGGTCGCCGACGGCGCGGCGGGGACGCTCGAGTTCCGGTTGTCGGACGGCGACCGCGTCCTCTGGACGAGCGGCGCGCTGTCGGCGGATGACCCGCTCCTGGACTTCGATGTCGACGTCGCAAACGCCGGCATCGTGACGCTCTCGACGCGCGGCGCCGCCGCCGGCGCCTGGGTCGACCTGCAGGCGCTCATGGGGCCGCCGGAGGATGGCGAGGCGCCGATGGCGACGTACCGCGCGCACCGTTTCGAGAGCCGTCCGCCGTGGGAGAATCCGCTCCGCTTCCGCGAGGGGACGCTGCCACAGACGGCTTCGCTGACGTTACCCGGAGACCGCACGTTCTCCCTCGACGGCACGTGGAAGTTGCACTGGACGCCTGACGAAAGTGCCCTGCCGGATGGGTACGAACGGCCGGACTTCGACGTCTCCGGCTGGCGTGACGTCCGCGTGCCGGGCTGCCTTGAGACGCAGGGCTTCGGCACGCCCATCTACAAGAACGACGGCTGGTGGTGGCAGGCGGATCCGCCGTTCGTCTCGGGCGTCCCGCCGAAGACGTTCCTGGCCTACCGCGAGCGCAACGGCTTCGGCTCGTACCGCCGCACGTTCCGTCTGCCGGTGGGCTGGCGTTCGCGGCGGACGCACCTGCGCTTCGAGGGGTTCGGGTCGGCGATCTTCGTGTGGTTGAACGGGAAGCGGATCGGCTACGCTGAAGACGGGCGGCAGGGGGCCTCGTTCGACGTCACGGACGCGCTGGCGGACGGCGAGAACGTCCTCGCCGTGCGGACGGTCCGGCTGACGGACGGCTCCTATCTGGAGGATCAGGACTTCTGGCGCCTTTCGGGCCTCTTCCGTTCGGTCGTCCTACAGTCGCGCCCGGTCGCGCACGCATCGGACGTGCGCATCGTGACGGCGCGCGCGGACGTCGGCCAGCCCTACGCCGGCGGGACCTGGACGTGCGGCGTGACGGTCGAGACGACGGGGGCGTGCGATGTCCGCCTGGTGCTGGCCGACGCGCAGGGGAATGTCGTCGCGCGGGCACAGGGGACGAATGCGCAGTTGCGCGTGCCGTCGCCCCGTCTCTGGAGCGCGGAGGATCCGTACCTCTACACGCTGTCCGTCGAGCTCCGTGCGCCGTCCGGGGATGTTCTCGAGCGGCTGCCGTTCCGCGTGGGATTCCGCGAGGTCGCCCTGCTGGGCGGGCGCATCTGCGTGAACGGACAACCGGTCCTCTTCAAGGGCGTCAACCGGCACGAGATCGACCCCGACGAAGGCTACTTCGTGACGCGCGAACGGATGGTCGAGGACATCCGCCTCATGAAACGCCACAACATCAACGCCGTCCGCACGAGCCACTACCCGAACGATCCCGCGTTCTACGACCTCTGCGACGAGTACGGGCTCTACGTCCTGGACGAGGCGAACCTGGAGAGCAACGGCTTCGGCGCGAGCGCCGTCGACACGTTCCTCTACAACCCGACGATCCATCCGCGCGCCTACGGGACGAAGGGGTCGTTCGCGCGCAGTCCGCTCGTCGATCCGCGCTTCCGCGAAAGCGCGCTGGCGCGCGTGACGGGCATGGTGCGGCGCGACCGGAACCATCCCTCGGTCGTCATCTGGAGCCACGGCAACGAGAACAACGTGAAGAGCGACTTCTTCCGCGCGTGCCGCGAGGCCGTGTACGCGCTCGACGCGACGCGCGTCTTCTCCTGCTCGGACGACCACCGCGCCTCGGACTTCATTCCCGGCTACTATCCGCAGCTTGAGCGTCTGCGGGACTATGCGCCCGACGCGGCGAAGACGCTTCTGCTCGTCGAGTATTCGCACGCCATGGGGAACTCGTCCGGCGACCTTGCGGAGACGTGGAACGCCATGCGCGCGAATCCGGCCATTCAGGGCGGCTTCATCTGGGACTTCGTCGACCAGGGCCTCCGCAGATGCAGCCCCGACGGCGCGTTCTTCGCCTACGGCGGCGACTTCGGCGACACGCCCAACGACGACAACTTCAACTGCAACGGGATCTTCCAGGCGGACCGCACGCCCAGCCCGCAGGCGGCGGAGGTGAAGTACGCGCACCGCGACGTCCTCGTGACGGCGGCGGACGCGCCGGCGGGGCGCTTCCGCCTTTTCAACGATGCCTTCTTCGTCAACCTCGATCGGTACGAGATGATCTGGGAGTACGCTGAGAACGGCGTCGTGAAGGAGACCGGCGGCCCACGCCGGGAAGCCTTGGCCCCGCGCACGGCACTGTCCGTGCAGCTGCCGCCGCGGCCGCGCAAGGCGGACGCGCTCCAGACCTGGACGTTCGTCTTCCGTCTCGCCGAGGCGACGCCGTGGGCGCCCAAGGGCTTTGAATGCGCCCGCGAGCAGGTCGCGCTCCTGCCGGAGGCCCCGGTCGAGCTGCCGCCCTCCGGGCCGCTTCTGCTCCCCGACTTCAAGACGTTCCGTCCGTCGTTCTTCCGCGCGCCGACGGACAACGACCGGGGCTGGAACATGGCGGTCGAGTGCCGCTTCTGGCGGACGTTCGACGATCCCGCGACGCTGAAGGTGACGCGGCGCGGGAAGGGGGCGCACGTCGCGCTGACGCTGGACGTGCGCGGGAAGGGGCTTCCGGTCGTTCCGCGCGTCGGCTTCTCGTTCCGGCTGCCACGCACGTTCGTGCGCGCGCGCTGGCTCGGACGCGGCCCCGGCGAGTCGTACTCGGACCGCAAGGCGTCCGCGACATACGGACTCTGGTCGCTGCCGTTCGACAAGTTCTTTTTCCCCTACGTGGAGCCGCAGGAGTCCGGCATGCGAACGGACGTTCTGGCCGTGCGGTTCGAGACCGCAGACGGGCGCGGCTTCTCCGTGCGCGCCGCCCGCCCGTTCTCCTTCTCCATCTCGCCCTACACGATCGACGAGCTCATGGCGCGCAAGCATCCGTGCGAACTGAGGAACTGCGGCGAGTGGATTGTCCACGTCGATGGCGTCCAGATGGGGCTTGGCGGACGGAACAGCTGGGGTGCCAGACCGCGCAGGGAATACCTGATCTCGCCGGAAGACGTCCATGCGTTCACGTTCGAGATCGGGGAATAAATTGGTAATGCGTCACTGAACAGCGGGGTTTCTACACCCGCTGTTCAGTGACGCATTACGCGCGCGCGGCGCTCCCGCTGCAGACACGGCGGCACAGGCTCGGCGCGGGACGGCCAAACGGGCCCGGCGCGCCTACCTGATGATGATCATCGCGCCGCGCTGAATCACCCACCACAGGCCATTCACGCCTTTGTGCGTCCCCACGAACAGCGACCCGCAGAGGGAGCCGTCTGCGGGAGGCGTCACGGTCACGTCGGATGGCGCGAACGACCCTTCCAGCTCCGCGCAGGCGACGAGCGGATGCCACGTGTCGCTCCGATTCCTCAAGGCCGAGAGGTCGACCTCCAGCTTCGACCCCGGGGAAATGACGAGCCGCCCCGTGGGCTGGACGACGCCCGCGCCGTCCTCGGCGCCGCACACCAGGCGCCCGCACCCCTCCGCGCCGAAGACGAACTTCAGCGTCGAAGGATAGCGCGCGCCGCGCGCCGCGTCGACCGTGTTCGAGAGGACCACGTTGCGCGCGACCAGGCGCGCCGCCGGATCTTCGCCCAGGACGAGCGTGCCCGTGCCGTCCACGGAGACGAAGAGATTCGACGGCGACAGGAACGTCCCGGAGACGACGGAAAGCGTCCCCTTTGCCGTATGGTCGTCCACGTCGAAGGTCGACATGAACTCCGGCGACGCCCCGACGTTCTTCCCCTCGACGAAGCCGCACAGGAGGTTCGTGAGCGAACCGCCCACATAGACATCCGAGCAGACCCGCGCCGTCGCGTTGCTCGTGAGCGTCCAGCGCCCCGTGCCGCCCCAGAGGCCGAGGACGGCCTGGTAGCGGCCGCTGTGGTAGAACGCGCCGCCCATCTGGTTGATGTCGCCCTCGCCGCGCCCGGATCCCACGCGCAGATAGAGGCCGTAACCATAGCCCGCGTTTGAGGTGAGGTTCGAGACGATGCCGTTCGCGTGGATGTTGAGCGTGCCCCGTCCATATGCGTTGGGATGCGTCTTCAATTCTGTCCGCATCGAGTCGCCCACGGTGATGCCGTAGAGCCACTTTTTGTACTGTGCGCAGCTCCGCTGCATAAAGACGCCGTCCACGACGTTCACGATGCCCGTCACCGCAGTGTCGCCGCTCGCATACCCCACGCCGTTGACATTGCCGCCGCCGCTGAGAAACTGCCCCTTGTGGAGGTTCAGGACGGCATTCTGCACGGCCCCCACCACGACGCCGTACGGGATGCGCACGGGCTGCCGGCTTTCCAGGTTGACGACGACGCACGAATTGCCATAGCGGCTGGTGCCCAGCGTCCACGCGCCGTCATTGACCGTCGTCCACAGGGCCTCGTCGCGAAGGGTCAACGTGTTCGTGGCATTGTTCCCCACTGCGGTGACGTCCACATGGTACGTCGTCAGCTGCGCCTGGCCGGAGAACGTCTCCGAACGGGCCGTCAGCGCCGTCTTCTTGCCTGCGAGCTTCAGGGCGCCCGTCCCCGTTACGTGCAGCGCGGATCCCGCATCCAGCCTGAACGGGAGAGAGGAGCCCTCTCCGCCTACATCGACCGTGCCTCCGTCGATCTCCAGCGAGGCATTCGGCAGGAACCGGAACGTGTTCGCCGCGTCGTTCGTAAACGCCAGCGTCGCGCCCGCCGGAACGCGGACGCGGCCGGAGGTCGTGAACGTGCTGTTCTCCAGGGCCATCTCGCCTGCGATCTCCAGCTCGGCCCCGACCAGCGCCATGGACCCGCCCGCGACGTCCATCCGGCCGGCCACCGCCAGCGTCGCGCCCGAATCGGCCGTCAGCGCCGCATCGCGCATGCGCAGCAGGCCGCCGGGCGCAACCACCAGCTGCGCCAGCGGCGCGAGCGCGGCCGTCGTCTCGTCGAGCGCAAGCACGCCCCCGCCCCCCACCGTGACGGCGCCGCCTTCGAAGAGCGCGACATCTGCGGCGGAAAACGCCAGCGGGGCGTCCACGGCCAGGGTCGTCCGGCTGCCGGAATTGCGCAGATACAGCTGGCCGGGGCCTGCCGTCTCCGCCGCGACGGAGACCGTGATCGGCGTCTCCGTCTCCTGGATGATCCACCCCGGCAGGTTCGCCGTCGGCACGCCGCCGGACCAGTTGGCCGCCTCGCCCCAGAGGCCCGACGCCCCCGTCTTCCAGAGCGTGGCGGGCGGCGGCAGCGTGTCCACCCGCCGCAGGAATTCTGACGGCGCCAAGGCCCGGTCGTGGAAGCGGACTTCGTCGATCGTCCCGCCCCACGCCCAATTCGCATTGGGATTGCCGCCGATGCACCAGGGGACGGAAGGGTCCTCCGAATAGGCGAGGTCGCCCTTGAGCGCGACCGTCGCCATGCGTTCACCGTCGATGAACGCGCACAGCTGGCGCGTCGGCTGGTCCACGGTGATCGCAATGTGATGCCAGTTGCCGTCCTGGATGACCGGGGCCGACGACGGGCGGGACGGGTAGGATGAAGAATAGAGGAAGACGTCCCTCTCGTTGAACAATCGGCCGTCCTCCCGGTAGAGGTAGTCGAGCACGAGGGTCGTGTTCGTTTGGCTGTAGCTTACTTCGCGAATGGCGATCGTGTTGGTATTCTCGCCCTCGCCGTCATAATAGGGCTTGACGATGAGCCCGTGCCAGTTAGTCCATTTCTTCGTCCGGAAGAAGAATTCGATCGTAAACGACGGGCAATTGAGCTTCCCCTCGGGATCGTAGGGGGAGAGGGACGCGCCCCATAGGTTGTCGCCGGGCCGATCGGGATCCGACGGGATGTCGATGGCGAATGCATTTTCAGCCGGGACGCCAAACACGCCGTCCTGCAGCAGGAACGGATGCTCGAAGCCGTTCGTCGGCACGGGCAGCAGGAAGTTGTTCGTAAACTTCGAGCCCTTTCCGATTTTCCCGTAGAACTCGTTCGCGGCGCTCGCGCAGTTCGTGAACGTCGTTGTCGCAACGATGTTCGCCCCGCCGTTTGCGGCATCGTTCGCCATGGTCCACCACACCAGCGGCTTCGCCGATGCGGCGCCCGCGAGCAGCAACGATGCCACTACGGCCGCGCGCCGGCCCGAGATCCGATTTTCCATTGCTCGTCCCTTCCCTTTTGCAGGTCGCCTAAAAAATTGATAGGCTTCTGCGGGCAGTTTAGCAAATTTGCTCAGACCTGTCCACGGGACGCCGCGACACGGGATGCCACATCCCCGTCTGGGTTTGCAATTGACAGGGGAGAGGGGGGTATTGTAAAATGCAATCATTATGAGAAAATTTTATTTTCCCCTTTCCGTCGTCGTCCTCCTCGCGTTCGCCGCAGGCGCGCGGGCGGCCGATGCGATCGTCTTGAACGTGACGGGCGACCAGACGCTTGCCGCCGCGCTGACGGCGTACAATGACGCAAACGGGACGGCATACGTCGACACGGACGGCGGCGCGTCGCTGGGCGCCGCCGACATCGAGGTGCGCGGCGACGGCGTGCTGACGTTCTCCACGGCCTTGGACGGGTGGACGGGCAACCTGTTCGTGAAGGAGGGCGCGACCGTCCATGCCGCAAGCGACGAGGCGAACTACGTGAGCGTGCTGGGCGCGGGCGTCTCGGGGACGACGACGAACGGGCAGGTGTTCGTCGCGTCGGGGGCGTCGCTCCGGATCCGGACGGCGGCGTCCCAAAACGAGGTGTCCCAAAACGAAAGAAAACTGGCGCGCCCCGTCCATCTCGCGGGCGTCGGCGTCGGCGGCAAGGGCGCGCTGCAGCTGGCCTCTGCGGGAAACTTCCGCGCCGCCTTTCCGCGCGCCATCCTCCTCGACGCGGACGCGCAGCTCAGCCGCCTCGACAACGGCGACACGGTGGGCGAGATGGTCATGCACAATTCGACCACCTTGTCCTCAACGGCCATGTACTGACGCTTGCGAAGGCGGGCAAGCCCTTGAAGGTCTATATCGAGAACATCCGCATTCTGGCGCCCGGCGCGGCGGGCGGGCTTGCCGTGACGGACGGCTGCCAGTTCGTCATGCGCCCGAACACGAGGTGGGAAGGGGGCGCGAACAATGCCGTCCGGATCGAAGAGTTGGGCAAGCTGTCCCTCCAGGCTGATTTCCCGCGTGCCCCCTGGACGCTCGTCTACAACACGACGCAGGGGTTTGACCCCGGAGGCTTCCAGGACTGGCCTGACCGCGACCCGTCCGGCACGGTGCGCTGCTGGGCCGGCCCCGCGCAGCTTCTGAAGGACTTCCGCTGCGTCGACAACTCGACCGTTCTCTATCAGGTCGGCTTTCGCGGCAAGGTGACGGGGCCGGGGGGCATCTGCGTCGCCGACACCTCCTCCGCCGACCGCCCGAAGTGGTTCCACCTCGTCTCGGGCAAAAACGACTTCACGGGCGGCTTCGCGGCGACGAACGTCCTCGTGCGCCTCGGCGCGCCGACGGCGGTACCGAGCGGGGCGGCCGCCGGGCCGATGGCGCTGAAGAACTGCGACGTCGACTTCAACTACGATGTGTCCGCAGGCGGCTTCGCCTTTCCCGCGACGACGTTCGAGGGCGCCGGCGTCTTCCATTCGATGCTGTATGACGTCGCCGCCCGCCCCCATGCCGGCACGTTCGCGTCGCTCGTTAAGACGGGGGCGGGGACGCTTGCGCTCAAGGTCCGTCTCGACGGGGGCGCGCTTGACATCCGTGAGGGCTGCGTCCGCTTCGCCGACATCGTGCCGGACGGCGTGATCTTCGGCCAGTCCGGAAAGTTCACATGTTATCAAAATCCGTTTACGGCTACCGATGCCACCACGGACATCGGTTGGGGCAAGAAGCCGCTGAAGGAGGTTGCGCCGTACATCCTCTACACGAACACGACGACGACGGCGCTGTCGATCTTCTCCTTCCCGCATGGACGCTACGACGGCGTGGGGAACCTCTGGGGCGAAAAGTTCTACCAGAGGCTCAGCACCTACGCGGGCTGGCTGTGGAACACGTCTGCCGAGACGAAGACGCTCAAGGTCGTCTGCACCCTGAACGCCTACGTGCGCCTCACGATCGGGGAGGCGCTCTACACGACGGCGGAGCCCTCGCGCTGGATGAATCCGGGCGACCTCGTCAATCCGAAGGGGGTCTGGACGGTGAGCGTCCCCCCGGGCGCGAACCGCTTTGAGGTGCGGGTCTATGACCGCTACGGGATACCCGGCAAGACGGAAACGAACAACGCGACGGGGGAGCCGCATTTCTTCTGCTACGGCAACGTCTGCACGAACGGGCTTGCGAACTGGGACGACGTCCACGGCCTTGCGTGGAGCGAAAACCTGTCTTCGGTTGACTTGAACGACTTCCACCGCTTCGAGGACGCGCACGGCGGGCTGAAGCTCACGTGGGGGGAGGACGGCAAGGGCGGGGCGGCGGCGGCCCACTGCCTCGACGCGCTTTCGGGCGCGGGCACGCTTGACCTCGCCAACAACGCCCTCACGGTCCGCGCGCCCTCCGCGTCGGACTTCCCGTGCCTTTCGGCGAAGGGCGCGACGCTCAATCTGGGCGGGCAGGAGGCGACGACCCACCGGCTCGACGGTTTCGTGACGGCGACGAACGGCGTGCTCGTCCTCGACGGCGACTGGACGCTCGCCAAGGCCGAGGTACAGGATCCCGATGCCGTTTCGGCGGGAATCGCCTTTTCCGGCGCGTCGCGCCTCGTCCTCTCCGAGGCGGAGCAGCGGGAGCTTTCGGACGAGATGCCGACGGGCGGCTATCTGCTCGCGACGGGCGTCACGGGCTGCCCGAGGTTCAGCAAGGCGGCCGACGCCAAGATCGCACTCTTCGCCAGGGACGGACATCTCATCCTGGGGCGGAATCCCGGGACGATGGTGATCGTCCGCTGAGGCCGCCGTGCGGCGCGCGTCCGCCCGGGACGCCGCCGGGATCGCGGGAATGTGGGTATGGTCGCGCGCATGGCGGAAACGATGAGGGGTAAAATGAAAACGAGATGGACGCTCGGCGCGCTTGTGTCGATGATGGCGGGGGCGGCCGTGTTCGGCATGCCCGAGGGCGAGAAGACGAACATCGACGCCACTACGGCCGCGCGCCGGCCCGAGATCCGATTTTCCATTGCTCGTCCCTTTGCAGAGCGACTGAAAAATTGACATGCTTCTTCGGTTGTTTAGCAAATTTGCTCAGACCTGTCCACGGGACGCCGCGACACGGGACGCCACAGGGCAGAGGGGCGCGCGATTTCACTTCGGAACAGTTCCGACGTGAAATCGCTCATCCCGCCCCCCACGGCGGGCGCGTGGCCGGATCGCGCAGCGCACGGGGGGG
>URIT01000103.1 GCA_900547945.1 uncultured bacterium | reverse complement strand
ATGCGAAAATCAAGCGGGAAATGTGGGGTGGCTGCATAAATCTCTCGGTGCACCCTCCCAACCCGCGCGCTCATTTTCACCCTATCCCCCGTCTGAAAAATTTGGTATACTGTTCTTTCACCTCGCCTTCGAAACAGTTAACAAAGTGGTCGCTTACCACACTTCATTCGCGGCGAAATCGTTGATTTCCGTATCCGTTCGTTTTGTTCACTTCCGTGCAGAAGCACAACTGAAAGGTAAGCCAATGAAAGCAGAGCGCAAGGTATTCGGCAAGCTGCAGAATACGTACGACCCGCCGGACCTGATCGAGATCCAGACGAAGTCCTACAACGACTTCCTCCAGGAGAACGTGCCGCCCGCGAAGCGTGCGGAGCATGGCCTGCAGGCGATTTTCCACGAGATCTTCCCGGTCGCGAGCTATGACGGGCGCTACGTGCTGGACTTCGTCAAGTACCAGCTCGGCGAGCCGAAGTTCACCTACCAGCAGGCGCTCTACGAGGCCGAGACCTACGCGAAGCCGCTGCAGGCGACGTTCGTCCTCAAGGACGGCGAGGTCACGAAGACGGAGGACGTGTTCCTCGGCGAGATTCCGGCGATGACGGAGGACGGCGCGTTCGTGATCAACGGCGCGGAGCGCGTGATCGTGTCGCAGCTGCACCGCTCGCCGGGCATCAGCACCGAGCGCACCGTCCACGCGAACGGCCAGCCGCTGCTCAGCGTGCGCATCATCCCGGACCGCGGTTCGTGGATCGAGATCATGTTCGACACGAACGACGTGATGTGGTGCTTCATGGACCAGCGCCGCCGCCGCCGGAAGTTCTTCGCGACGACGCTGCTGCGCGCGCTCGGCTACGGGGCGGACGAGGAAATCCTCAAGCTCTTCTACGACTTCAAGACGCTGGAGACGGGCAGGAAGTGGACCGAGAAGGACCTCCACCTGCTCGTGATGAAGGCGGACCTCGTGGACACCGAGTCCAAGGACGCCGTCATCGCGCGCCGCTACGACCCCTGCACGCCCGCGCTGATGGAGCAGATCGCCGCCGCCGGCGTCGGCCGCGTGGAGGTGGTGGACGTGTCCGCGGACAACGGCACGCTCATCAAGACCCTCCGCGAGGACGCCAAGATCGGCATCCACAACGAAGAGGACGCCCTCAAGGACATCTACAAGCGCATGCGCCCGGGCGATCCGCCCACCGTCATCAACGCGAAGCAGATGATCCACAAGCTCTTCTTCGAGCTCGCGCACTACGACCTCGGCTACGTGGGCCGCCACAAGATCAACAAGAAGCTCGGCCTTTCGGGCCGCGTGCCGGAGGAGCTGCGCACGCTCCACGAGAGCGGCATCGAGGTGATCGAGGCGATTCGCCTGCTGCTGAAGATCTTCATGGGGCACGAGCAGGTGGACGACATCGACCACCTCGGCAACCGCCGCGTCCGCACGACGGGCGAACTGCTGGAGAACCAGTGCCGCGTGGGCCTCGCCCGCACGGAGCGCCTGATCCGCGAGCGCATGACGATCCACGACACGCAGAACCAGGGCCCGCTCACGCCGCAGCGCCTCGTCAACTCGAAGACGTTCTCGGCGGTGATTACGGACTTCTTCAGCCGGTCGCAGCTGAGCCAGTTCATGGACCAGACGAACCCGCTCTCCGTCCTCGCCCACAAGCGCCGCCTCTCCGCCCTCGGCCCCGGCGGCCTCTCCCGCGAGCGCGCCGGCTTCGAGGTGCGCGACGTGCATCCTTCGCACTATGGCCGCATCTGCCCGATCGAGACGCCCGAAGGCCCGAACATCGGCCTCATCTCCTCGCTCGGCCTCTACGCGAAGATCAACCGCTTCGGCTTCATCGAGACGCCCTACCGCGTCGTGCAGGGCGGCAAGGTGACGGACACGGTCGAGTACCTGCCCGCCGACGTGGAGGAACAGTACGTCATCGCCCAGGCGAACGCCCCGCTCAACGCGGACCGGACATTCGCCGAGAAGAAGGTGACCTGCCGCTACAAGACCGAGTTCTGCGACAAGCCCGCCGCCGAGGTCCAGTACATGGACGTGGCGCCGATGCAGGTGATCTCGATCGCCGCCGGCCTCATCCCGTTCCTCGAGCACGACGACGCGAACCGCGCGCTCATGGGCGCGAACATGATGCGCCAGGGCGTGCCGCTCCTCCGCAGCGAGCGCCCCTACGTGGGCACGGGCCTGGAGGGCGTGGCCGCCAAGGACAGCCGCGTGATCGTCTGCGCCGACCAGCCCGGCACGGTCGCCTACGTCTGCTCCGAGTTCATCATCGTGACGCCCGACGGCACGCTCCCCGCCGGCAAGGCGAAGTTCGACGACAACCCCGCCAAGGGCATCCGCCGCTACAACCTGCAGAAGTTCCGCCGCTGCAACGCGGGCACCTGCTTCAACCAGAAGCCGATCGTCAAGCACGGCCAGAAGGTGGAGGTGGGCGACTGCCTCGCGGACGGTCCCGCGACCGACCAGGGCGAGCTCGCCCTCGGCAAGAACCTGCTCGTCGCGTTCATGTCGTGGCGCGGGTACAACTTCGAGGACGCCATCCTCGTGAACGAGCGCCTGGTGCGCGAGGACGTGCTCACGTCCCTGCACATCGTCACCTTCGACTGCGGTGCGCGCGAGACGAAGCTCGGCCCCGAGGAGATCACGCGCGACATCCCGAACGTCGGCGAGGACGCGCTGCGGAACCTCGGCCCCGACGGCATCGTGCGCGTCGGCGCCGAGGTCCATCCGGGCGACATCCTCGTGGGCAAGGTCACGCCGAAGGGCGAGACGGAGCTCTCCCCCGAGGAGCGCCTGCTGCGCGCCATCTTCGCCGAGAAGGCCGCCGACGTGCGCGACACCTCCCTCACCGTGCCGCCGGGCACGACGGGTGTCGTGATGGCGGTGAAGGTGACGACGGCCCAGCAGATGGCGCGCTCCTCCGCCGGCGACAGCGAGGAGGAGAAGGGCGCGCGCAAGGCGCAGCGCGAGGCCGAGAAGAAGCGCGAGGCGCAGCGCCGGAAGCTGGAGACCGACCTCACGACGGCGCTCTCGAACCAGCTCCTCAACGAGAAGATCCCGCTGGACGTGACGGACGCCGAGACGGGCGAGATCCTCATCCCCGCGAACCGCAAGATCACGAAGGCCCTGCTCGGCAAGCTCGCCAAGGCGCATGACCGCTACCAGATGCCCGAGAGCCCGAAGCGGGAGCAGATCGAGGCGATCATCGCCCAGTTCGAGCCGCAGTTCGCGGCGATCTCCGACGCGGCCGCCGGGGGTGACGCATTCGAGGACGACCCGGAGAACGAAGGCGGCGTCATCAAGAACGTGCGCGTCTACCTCGTCGACAAGAAGAACCTCTCCGTCGGCGACAAGATGGCCGGCCGCCACGGCAACAAGGGCTGCATCTCGCGCATCCTGCCGAGCTGCGACATGCCGTTCCTGCCGGACGGCACGCCGGTCGACATCGTGCTGAACCCGCTGGGCGTGCCGTCCCGCATGAACCTCGGTCAGCTCTTCGAGACCTACCTCGGCCTCGCGTGCCGCCTGTGCGGCTTCCACGCGGCGACGCCCGTCTTCGACGGCGTGCAGGAGTACGAGATCGACGAGGCCCTGCGCGAGGCGCGCAAGGTGCAGGAAAAGGAGGAGGGCTCCGCCGCCTGGATCAACACCGACGGCAAGACGGTGCTCTACGACGGCATGACGGGCGAGCCCTTCGCCCAGCGCGTCGTGGTGGGCGTGATCTACATGCTCAAGCTCCACCACCTCGTGACGGACAAGATCCACGCCCGCGCGATCGGCCCCTACTCGCTCGTCACCCAGCAGCCGCTGGGCGGCAAGGCGCAGCTCGGCGGCCAGCGCATGGGCGAGATGGAGGTGTGGGCGCTGGAGGCGTACGGCGTTGCGTACGCGCTGCAGGAGCTGCTCACCGTCAAGTCCGACGACGTGCAGGGCCGCACCCGCATCTACGAGTCGATCGTCAAGGGCCAGAACGTGCTCGAATCGGGCATGCCGGAGTCCTTCTCGGTGCTCATCCACGAGCTGCGCGGCCTCTGCCTCGACATGCAGCTTCTCGGCGGCGATGCCGACAAGCCCGCCCGCCCCGCGTCGCCCGCCGCGCCCGCGGCCGCCGCCACGCCGTCGCCCGTCGCCGAGTTCGGCGGCATCACCCTCTAATTCCGTGAACAGGAGAACACTGGAATGAATCCCTACAACACGAGCGAAATCTTCGGCGGTCAGTACAATGCGTCCATCCACTACGACGCGGTGAAGGTGTCGCTGGCCTCCTCCGAGACGATCCGCGCCTGGTCCAAGGGCGAGGTGAAGAACCCCGAGACGATCAACTACCGCACCTACCGCCCCGAGAAGGACGGCCTCTTCTGCGAGAAGATCTTCGGGCCGACCCACGACTGGGAGTGCGCGTGCGGCAAGTACAAGCGCATCAAGAACAAGGGCATGGTGTGCGACCGCTGCGGCGTGGAGGTCACGCTTGCCTCGGTGCGCCGCCAGCGCATGGGCCACGTGGAGCTCGCCGTGCCGGTGAGCCACATCTGGTTCTTCAAGTGCAACCCGAGCCGCATCGGCCTCATCCTGGACAAGACGTCGAACGAGCTTGAGCGCGTGCTGTACTACCAGGACTGGATCGTCGTCCAGCCCGGCAGCACGCCCTTCCAGACGGGCCAGATCCTCGGCGAGGAGGAGTACGCCGAGGCGTGCGCGAAGTACGGCGACGAGTTCAAGGCCGAGATGGGCGCCGCCGCCGTGCGCAAGCTCCTGCACGCCATCGACCTCCAGAAGCTCATGGCCGAGCTGGAGGACCAGATGCAGAACACGCGCTCGAAGCAGAACCGCAAGAAGATCGCCAAGCGCATGAAGGTGGTCGACGGCTTCCTCGCCTCCGGCGGCAAGCCGGAGTGGATGATCCTCGATGTGCTGCCCGTCATCCCGCCGGAACTCCGTCCGCTCGTGCCGCTGGACGGCGGCCGCTTCGCGACGAGCGACCTGAACGACCTCTACCGCCGCGTGATCAACCGCAACAACCGCCTCAAGAACCTGCTCGCGCTCAAGACGCCGGACGTCATCATCCGCAACGAGAAGCGCATGCTCCAGGAGGCCGTCGACGCGGTGTTCGACAACGGCCGCCACGGCCGCGCCGTGACCGGCCCCGGCAACCGCCCGCTCAAGTCCCTCTCCGAGATCCTCAAGGGCAAGACGGGCCGCTTCCGCCAGAACCTGCTCGGCAAGCGCGTCGACTACTCCGGCCGCAGCGTGATCGTCGTCGGCCCCGAACTCAAGCTGCCGCAGTGCGGCCTGCCGAAGGAGATGGCCCTGCGCCTCTTCGAGCCGTTCATCATCCGCTCGCTCAAGGACAAGGGCATCTGCCACACGGTGCGCACCGCGCGCAAGATGATCGAGCGCCACGACGACCAGGTGTGGGACATCCTCGAGGAGGTCACGAAGGACAAGACGGTCTTCCTGAACCGCGCCCCCACGCTCCACCGCCTCTCGATCCAGGCGTTCGAGCCCGTCCTCGTGGAGGGCAAGGCCATCCGGCTCCACCCGATGGTCTGCACGCCCTTCAACGCCGACTTCGACGGCGACCAGATGGCCGTCCACGTGCCGCTCTCGATCGAGGCGCAGATGGAGAGCCGCCTCATGATGCTCGCGGCGACCTCCATCTTCTCCCCGGCGTCCGGAAAGTCCGTGATGACCCCGACGCAGGACGTCTGCCTCGGCCTCTACTTCCTCACCACGCCCGGGCAGGCCGAGAAGCTTTCCGGGCACATCCCCGGCAAGTATGCGTTCGCGGACGAGCACCTTCCGCTCTTCAACGACATCGGCGAGGTCGAGTTCGGCATTGCCGAGAAGGCGGTCGGCTACCACACGCCGATCCGCTTCCGCAACCCCGACTACGGCATGCAGGGCCGCCCCCACGGCGACCCCACGAAGAGCACGATCGTCACCACGGCGGGCCGCGTGATCTTCAACGCGATCTTCCCCGAGGCGATGGGCTTCTGGAACGACAAGGTGACGAAGTCCACGATCGGCAACCTGATCCTCGACTGCCACCGCGTCGCGGGCCACGACGCCGCCGTGAAGCTGATCGACGACCTCAAGAACCTCGGGTACAACTACGTCACCGTCTCCGGCGCGTCCATGGGCCTCAAGGACATGATCCGCCCGGCCGTGAAGGACGACGTGATCGCCAAGAGCGCCGCCGAGGTCGCGAAGATCGAGGGCCAGTTCCAGCAGGGCATCATCACCGCCGGCGAACGCCACAACAAGATCGTCGACGTGTGGTCCGCCGCCACCGAGAAGGTGGGCGACGAACTCTACAAGACGATCGACCGGAACATCTCGAAGGAGAACCCGAAGCCGACGGAACTCAACCCGATCTTCATGATGGTGGACTCCAAGGCCCGTGGCTCGAAGCTCCAGATCCGCCAGCTCGCCGGCATGCGCGGCCTCATGGCCGACCCGTCCGGCAACATCATCGAACGCCCGATCACCGCCTCGTTCCGCGAGGGCCTGTCGGTGCTTGAATACTTCATCTCGTCCCACGGCGCCCGCAAGGGCCTCGCCGACACGGCCCTGAAGACGGCCGACGCCGGCTACCTCACGCGCAAGCTCGTGGACGTGTCGCAGGACGTCATCATCTCCCAGGAGGACTGCAACACCGTCAACGGCATCGAGGTCTCCGCCATCGTCGAAGGCGACGAGGTCAAGGCCACCCTCGCGAGCCGCGTGCTCGGTCGCACGGCCCTCTACGAGATCGTCGACCCCAAGACGCAGGAGACGATCGTCGAGGCCAACGCCGAGATCGACGAGGCCGCGTGCGAGCGCATCACCAAGGCGGGCATCGAGACGGTGTGGATCCGCTCGGGCCTCACCTGCGACGCCGAGCACGGCATGTGCGCGAAGTGCTACGGCCGCGACCTCTCCACGGGGCGGCAGGTCGAGATCGGCACGGCGGTGGGCATCATCGCCGCCCAGTCCATCGGCGAGCCGGGCACGCAGCTGACGATGCGGACGTTCCACATCGGCGGTACGGCCTCCATGACCGCGAAGGTGCCGGAGATCGTCCTGAAGAACGACGGCATCGCCAAGTTCGTCGATATCCGCAAGGTGCGGAACGACGAGGGCAAGGAAGTCGTCCTCAACAAGAACGGCACGCTCGAGATCTGGACAAAGCCCGAGGAGAAGGGCGGCGCCCGCCTCGACAGCTACCAGCTGCAGATGGGTTCCGTCCTCCTTTGCGAAGACGGTGCGTCCGTCAAGAAGGGCGAGAAGGTCGCCTTCTGGGATCCGCACTCCGTGCCGGTCCTCTCCGAGGAACACGGTACGATCACCTTCGTGGACTTCGAGGAGGACATCTCCGTCAAGAGCGAGACCGACCGCGCGACGGGCGCGAAGACGCTCGTCGTCCTCGACACGAAGGAGGCGAACCTCCACCCGCGCATCGAGATCCGCGGCAAGGGTTCCGACGGCTCGCCGAACGCGCTCCTCGACAGCCACGACATTCCGACGGGCGCCATCGTCATGGTGCGCGACGGCATGAAGGCGTCCCCGGGCATGCTGCTCGCGAAGACGCCGCGCGAAGAGGCCAAGACCCGCGACATCACGGGCGGTCTGCCGCGCGTGGCGGAACTCTTCGAGGCGCGCCAGCCCAAGGACGCCGCCGAGATCTCCAAGATCGAGGGCGTCGTCGACTTCGGCGAGAACACGCGCGGTAAGCGCACGCTGCTCGTCAAGGACGACGTCACCGGCCAGGTCGAGGAGCATCTTATCCCGATGGGCAAGCAGATCGTCGTCTTCAAGGGCGACCGCGTGAAGAAGGGCCAGCAGCTCACCGAAGGCCCGATCATCCCGCAGGAGATCCTGGAGGTCTCCGGTCCGCAGGAACTCGAAAAGTACCTCGTCAACGAAGTGCAGCAGGTCTACCGTCTGCAGGGCGTGGAGATCAACGACAAGCACATCGAGATCATCGTCCGCCAGATGCTCCGCAAGGTGCGCATCACGAATCCGGGCGACACGGACTTCCTCTGGAACGAGCAGATCACCCGCCAGACGTTCCTGCGCGTGAACGAGCAGATGATGGCCGAAGGCCGCCGTCCGGCGGAGGCCCAGCCCGCGCTTCTCGGCATCACGAAGGCCGCGCTCGAAACCGACTCCTTCATCTCCGCCGCGTCCTTCCAGGACACGACGCGCGTCCTCACCGAGGCCGCGACGATGGGCCGCGTGGACGAACTGCGCGGCTTCAAGGAGAACGTCATCCTCGGCCACCTCATCCCCGGCGGCACCGGCTTCCCGCTCCACCGCTACCTCAAGCTCGTGCCGCTCTGCGAGCCGATCTCCGACGCGGAGATGGAGGAGCTGCGCCGCGAGGCGAAGGCGAAGCTGGACGCCCTCTTCGGCACGACGCCGATCCCGCAGGACGAGGAGGAGGAGAACGAGCCCGCCTTCCAGATCGCGACGGACCAGCAGTTTGCCCAGGCTCCCGCCGAGCAGGCCCCGGACCAGACCGTGGACGGCTACTCTGCCGACAATGCCGCCTTCTCGACCGGCGACGGCGAATAAGGGATGAAAACCAAGCAGTTCTGGTATCCCCTCCCCACGCGCCTCATCGCGCAGCATCCCTCGGAGAAGCGCGGCGATGACCGCATGATGGTGCTCCACCGCGACACGGGCGTGGTGGAGCACCGCCGGATGGCCGACTTCCCGGAGTACGTCACGGCGAACGACCTCCTCGTGGTGAACGACACGAAGGTCTTCCCCGCGCGCCTCCTCGGCACCTGGAGCGATTCGCCGGGCGCGGTGGAGATCCTGATGGTCTCGCCCGCGACGGATGCGGACTCCCTGGAGGCGCGCGGCGACCGCGCGGGCGAGGTCCTCTCCTGGCGCGTGATGATCGGCTCCGGACGCCCCGCGCGCGCGGGGCAGGTCGCCGTGTTCGGGCCGAACCGCGAGCTGCGCGTCGAACTCGTGAAGAAGGTCGGCGGCGGCATGTGGACGTGCGCGTTCGTCTCGGCGCGTCCGCTGAACGCGCTCCTCGACGCATTCGGCCGCACGCCCGTGCCGCCCTACGTCCACCGCGAGGGCACGCGCGAGGAGGAGATGGCCGACCGCGCGCGCTACCAGACCATCTACGCGAAGCACCTCGGCAGCGTGGCGGCCCCCACGGCGGGCCTCCACTTCACCCCCGAGATCTTCGCCGCGCTCGACGCGAAGGGCGTCCGGCGCGTCGCCGTCACCCTCCATGTGGGCCCCGGCACCTTCCGTCCCGTCAAGGCGGAGAACATCGAGGACCACGAGATGGACTTCGAGGCGTTCAGCGTGCCCCCCGAGACGGCAGACGCCATCAACGCCTGCAAGGCCCGTGGCGGGCGCGTCTTCTGCGTCGGCTCCACGAGCGTGCGTACGCTGGAGACCGTGGCTGCGCGCGAGAAGGCCCCCGGCGATCCGCTCGTCGTGGGCGGCAGCGGCGCGAGCAACATCTTCATCTTCCCGCCCTACAGGTTCAGGGTGTGCGACTGCATGCTCACGAACTTCCATCTGCCGCAGTCCACGCTCCTCATGATGACGAGTGCCCTCGCGGGCCGCGAACGGATGCTCTGCGCCTACGCCCTCGCCGTCCGCGCCAACTACCGCTTCTTCTCCTACGGCGACTGCATGCTGATCGTCTAGTGCCGCGCCCGGGCGGATTCCCGTTCTTTTCAATTCGCACAACCGACATCATTTCAACAACACAAGGCAAGGAAGGTCATTACATGTTTGCACAACTCGTTTCCGGGTCCATCGACTGGTGCGTACTCGGCTCGTTCGTCGTCTATCTTGTCCTGATGCTCGGCATCGGCTTCCTCTTCTCCAACCGGCAGGAGAACATGGGGGACTACTTCCTCGGCGGGCGCAAGATGAACAAGTGGGTCGTCGCGCTCTCCGCCCAGGCGAGCGACATGAGCGGCTGGCTGCTGATGGGCCTTCCCGGCGCGATCTTCCTCGGCGGCTTCTCCGAGGCGTGGATCGGCATCGGCCTCGCGATCGGCACGTACCTGAACTGGAAGATCGTCGCGCACCGTCTGCGGCGCTATTCGCAGATCTGTGGCGATTCGATCACGATCCCCGACTTCATCGCGAACCGCTTCCGCGACAAGACGGGCGTCTCGCGCGTCGTCGCGGCGCTCATCATCCTCGTCTTCTTCACCTTCTACACGGCTTCCGGCTTCGTCTCGGCCGCGAAGCTCTTCTCGACGATGTTCCCGATCGCCTACACGACCTCGCTCTGGATCGGCGCGCTCGTGGTGGTGGGCTACACGCTTCTCGGCGGGTACATGGCGGTGTGCTGGACGGACTTCGTGCAGGGGCTTCTCATGTTCGTCGCGATCGTCGTCGTGCCGGCCGTCGTCGTCTGCAACGCGGGCGGCTTCGCCGCGACGGTGGACCAGCTCAACGTGATCAACGGCAACCTCCTGAACCTCTTCACCTCCGCCTCGACGGGCAAGGCATGCGGCTTCATCGGCCTCGTCAGCTGCCTCGCCTGGGGGCTCGGCTACTTCGGCATGCCGCACATCCTCGTGCGGTTCATGTCCATCGACAACCCCGCCGAGGTGAAGGGCTCGCGCCGCATCGCGATGACGTGGGTCTTCATCTCCCTCGGCGCGGCGACGGTGCTCGGCCTCGTCTTCCACCTCTACCTGAAGCAGCGCGGCCTCACGCTCGCGGACGTCGGCAACGACCCCGAGAAGTGCTTCATGGTGATGATCAACGGCATCTTCAACACGGGCGTCCTCGCGCGTGTCTTCGCGGGCATTCTCCTCTCGGCGATCATGGCGGCGATCATGTCGACGGCCGACTCGCAGCTGCTCGTCTCGGCCTCGTCCTTCACGAACGACCTCTATGGGCGCGTGAAGAAGAGGGCCTCGAACAGGGAGCTCGTCCTCGTCTCGCGCCTCGCCGTGGCGGCGGTGGCGATCGTGGCGGCGGCGCTCGCGATGAACACGGAGTCCGACTTCTTCAAGGTCGTCATGAAGATGGTGAGCTTCGCATGGGCGGGCTTCGGCGCGTCCTTCGGCCCGCTCATCCTCCTCGCCCTCTTCTGGAGGCGCGTCAACCTCGCGGGCGCCGTGAGCGGCATGATCGTGGGCGCGGCCACGTGCTTCGTGTGGAAGTTCGTCCTCGCGGCGAAGTACGCGGCGGCGCATCCGATCTTCAATCTCTACGAGCTCGCGCCGGGCTTCCTGCTCGCGCTCGTCGTCACGGTCGTCGTTTCGCTCGTCACGAAGGCGCCTGCGGCCGAGATTGTCGCGGAGTACGAGAAGGTCGATGCCGAATAGGCCCTGCTCCCCCTGCATCTGATGACAAGGCCCTCCCACTCGTCCCTCCCGGTTCCCCGACCGGGAGGGACGCAGTTTATTGCGTCCATACCCCCTGCGTCTACACCTTGTCTCCACCCGCTTGCTTTCGAGGGAAATATCCCGTCACATAACGGCCCGGCGCACGATCTCCTCGTGCCGCCCTCGACGCGCGATGTACCCGCGCCGCCCTCGGCGCGTGGCACCCGCATGCGGCTCTGAGCGGAGTTGTTAACTTGAACGGAACGCTAAACGGATTGTAAACACGCTGAACGCGAACACGGGATTTCGTCCGCACCATAATCTTGTACATTCTCCATCCCTTCGCTCCCTTGCCCACACGTTCAGGCTTTCCAAATTCTGTCACGTTCTCTCGTTCCCTCCGAACACCGCCACGAAATACCGCTCCGTGAGGTCCCAATGATCCTCCGTTCGGGAGGGTCGTACTCCTGTGCGACCAGAGGACCCTGAAGGCGTTTGGACACTATAGATGCGGCAATAAATTAGGTTGATTCTCCTCAGTGTAAAAACAACTCCGATTCGCGCGAGAACATCAATCATCGGAGTTTATCAACCCCTTTCATTGCCAGAACACTATGTACAAAGTCGGACGCCATGTACGAAGAGGGTATATGCCCATCTTACCAAGCCCGCGAGTCCTGCGTCGCCTTGGAACGGGGTCCCAAACAGGTGTTTAATTATCGAAGTTATTGCTGTATGATTGTTTTGTGTAAATTATAAAATACCTCAAAAACACGCTTGCATTGGGGGGAGATCG
>URIT01000102.1 GCA_900547945.1 uncultured bacterium | reverse complement strand
GACGTCGCGCGACTTCACTTCGGAACGGGCCCGGCGCGGGTACGGCCGCGACAAGCGCGGCCCTCCCGCACGACGCCGCGCGACTTCGCTTCGGAACGGGACGCGGCGCGGGTACGGCCGCGACAAGCGCGGCCCTCCCGCATGACGCCGCGAGGCGCCACATCGCCGCGCCGCCGCAAGATGAGATTTCACTGCGTAATAAATCTTGAAAGCCGTCGCGGCGCGCGGCGTGATCCGTTCGGCCGCAATGAATTGCGGTCTTCCCCGGGTCTGTCTTGGCGGCTTCAGGCGCGGCGAGAAGCAGGAGCGGACATCTTGCCCATCACTTGCCTCTCAAGATCTACATTTCCATAATGTCCCTGTCCGCCTCTCAGGATCTACATTTCCGTAATGTCCCTGTCCGCCTCTCAAGATCTACATTTCCATAATGTCCCTGTCCGCCTCTCAGGATCTACATTTCCGTAATGTCCCTGTCCGCCTCTCAAGATCTACATTTCCGTAATGACCCTGTCCGCCTGTCACGATCCGCATTCCCGTGCGAGGCGCGGGCGGCGGGTGACACGGCCCACACTCTCGAAAAAATCGGGATAAGGGTAAATGGAAACGGGGATTCGTAAGGAAAGTTCTTTTTCCCCTTTTCGTGGAGGGGGTGGATGTTGTATCATGATGGCGTTGCGGCCCTGCCTTCGCGCGAGGCGTCTTGCGGGATCGCCAGGCTGCTGCGGTCGGGTTCGCAAGCGGTGCGAAGGAGGAGGGGGCAGCTGCCTCAAAAAACGGAGAAGACAAGGGAGAAGTTGAGATGGAGATTGGAAAGGTGTGCGTTTTCCTGTCCGGCGTTGCGCTGACGGCATTCTCCGCGCCTCATGTGCTGGAGCCGAAGACGATGGCGCACTGTCCCGAAGAGGGGCTGCTGATCGGCAATGGCGATCTCTCGTGCAGCGTTTATCGCGAAAGCAATCGGGTCGTCTTCCGTCTCGGCAAGGGCGACGTGTGGGATCGCCGGCTTGACTTGAGCCGGGATGCGCGCCCGGCGACCATCCGCGAGATTCGCCGGGGCGTTCTGGACGAGGGGTGGAAGGTGAACCCCTATGACGGCAAGGGCACGGTCGCGACGAAGGGGACGAAGGACGAGAAGCGCATGCGCGAGATCTGCAACGGCAATGGGCGCGGCACGCAGGAGCATCCGTTCCCGGAGCCCAAGCCGACGGGCGAATTGCGGTTGTTCCTTCCGGGAGACTGGGGCGAGCCCGAGGTCGTGCAGCGGCTGACGGTCGAGGAGGCGCGCCTCCAGATCGGCTTCCGCTGGCGAAACGGGATGACGGCGGATGTCGAGGCGGTGATTCCGCCGCGCGCGAACGTGCTGTCCCTTGCCTGGCGTCTCGACGCGATCACGCCGAAGGACGCGGCGGTCTGGAACAATGCGTTCAGGCATTCTTCGCCGCTGTCTCTGGGCTACGGGCGCCATGCGGATCCAAGGCCGGATGTCTGGCGCGCGAAAGAGGCGGCGGTGCAGGTCGGCACGTGGTGTCCCTCCGGCGGCGAGTGGGACGTGACGAATTCGCCGCCCCTGCCGCCCCCGGTGGCGACGCTTGCGAAGGGGGGCGCCGAATGGGTCGAGCAGTCGTTTTACCCGGATCTCCTGTTCCCGGATGGCTTCAAGGTGCGTCTGACGGGGCGGGCCAGCGCGTCAAGGGGCGCGATGCGTCCGCGCGCCCTGGACGACGATGCGTGGATTCTGCACCGCATGCGTCCGGGCGAGACCGCAGGCGAGTTCCAGCTTGCCGTGACGACCTCGCGCGACAGGACGCTTGCGGCCGCGCCGTTCCGCAGCCATGCCGACTACCGCCGGGAGACGGTGGACGCGGCGCGCGCGTATTGGGCGAAGTCCTCGCTTCGCGTGCCGGGCGATCCGGCGCTGGAAGGCCTGTGGTACGCGACCTACCATGCGCGGCGGGCCATCTTGCGCGGCGGAACCGTCCCGCCCGGGCTTTTCTTCCCTTCGACCGTGCATGACCATTCCATTTGGCACGGCGACTACCACTCAAACTACAACCTTCAGTCGATCTACTGGGGCGACTACACGGCGAATCGGCTGGATACGGCGGAAGCCTACTTCGACGCGGTTGACTTTTTCGTGCCGGTCGGACGGAAGATCGCGCGCGACTACTACGGGGGGCGCGGCGTCTTCATCCAGCTCTACGGATTCCCGCTCCTGGCCGCAGACGACTACAGCGGCGTCGTTCCGGGCGGACGCATGGCCTACATGACCGGGTGGGTCGCGGGGCGCTACTGGGAACATTGGCAGTACACGCGCGATCGCGCGTGGCTCGCGGAAAGGGGCTATCCGTTCATCCGGGACGCGGCGCTCTTCTATCTCGACTTTCTCCTGAAGGCCCCGCACGCGGACTTGCCGCCGGAACTGCATGACGGGCTCTACCATGCGTTCCCGTCGATTGCCGGCGAGGACGGCTTTTCGGGGCGTGCCATGGACCTGTGCGACAGGAATCAGGTCATGCACTACGCCCGGTTTGCGCTGTATGCGGCCGTCCGGGCGGCCAAGGCGCTAGGCGTCGACGCCGACCTGCAGGCCGAGTGGCAGGAGCGGCTGGACAAGTTGGCGACGGTGCGCCATGACCTTCGGGGATACGAGCGGCATTGCTACGAATGCTGCGTCCCGCAGTCGTTCTTCCCGACGGCGCGCCCCTATGTCCGCCCGCCGGCGTGGACAGGCCGCGTCGGCCGCGCCGTCGACCCGACGAAGGGCGCCTACCCGGAGGCCTACCACACCTGGTATCCGGGGCACACGATCGGCTATCACATCGGCATCTTGCGTGGCGGCGACTTTGTCCCCGGCCGGGACTGGCCCGTCTACCGCCGCGTCCTTGAACGCTACCGACACGACAACGGGCTCGTCTGGGCGATGTCCGTGGCGAACCTCGGCTGGTGTGGCGCCTGGACGGAAACGCTCAGCTGCATGGCGCCCGTGCAGGAGATGATGCTCCAGAGCTGGGACGGCGCCATTCGGCTCTTCCCCTATTGGGAGGCCGATGCGACGTTTGAGAACTGGCGTGCGCAGGGGGCTTTCCTCGTTTCGGCCTCACGCATCAAGGGGCGCATCCGGGACGTGACCGTCACAAGCGAGAAGGGCGAGGACTGCCTCGTGCATGGCGCATGGACCGTGACGGACGCCGAGGGCCGCCGCGTGGCGACGGATCGCGACGAATTTGGGCGGTTGCGCTTCAAGACGTCCGTTGGCGGGCGCTATGTCCTGGATGGCCCGTCGGCTAAAGGGGACGGAAAGTGAGACGGCGCACAGGGGGAACGGCCCCGTCTGCGCGCGCGTCGCGGGCGCGGGCGAAGAAAATGGCATAACTTAAAAAACGCAGTTGACAGGGGGGGGGGGCGGACGTTATACTCTATTTCATCATCTTGAAAGGCGAACTGTGGTTGGTTCAACGAGGAGGCGAACAATGGGCAGAACGAACGGAAAAAAGACGTGGTGGCGGGCTTCGCTGGCGGCGGGCGCGTTCGCGGTGTGGGCCGCCGCCGGGGCGGACGAGATTGTGCTTGGCGTGGGCGAGACGCACGTCTTCTCCAGCGCGGAAGACGCCGTGCAGATGGAGGCCGTGCGCCTGTCGGACCGCGCCGTCCTCGAAAAGCGCGGCGCGGGCACGCTGACCTTCCAGACGGGCGCGTTCACCGAGCATGCGCCCGTGGACATCCACGTGCGCGAGGGCGCGGTCGCCTTCGCGCCGACGGAGCCGCCCGCCGCCGCCGCCTACGTGGAGCCGAAGGAGATCATGAACCGCGCGGCGTTCTGGGTGGACGCCGGGAAGAACGTGCAGCTGCGGGCTGGGACGGAGAAGGAGGTCGCCGCATGGCTCGACGTGCGCGAGACGGGGGCCGGAAGCGCGGCGAGCCCCTATCTCTACACGCGCGCCGTCGCGTTCACGAACGAATGGCTCACGGCGTTCCCGCTTGCCCAGCCCTACCTCGACAGGCCGGGCGTCTACTGCCGGGGCTTTGGAAGCGGCTGCTTCCTGAACTGGGTGAAGCCGGACGGCGCGCAGGCGAACATCGAGGGGCTGCGCCACGTGTTCGTCGTCCACGGCGGGCCGACATCCCGGGGCCACATCCTCGGGCAGCGCAGCACGACGAAGGAGCCGTACTTCCAGCGCAACGACAGGATCTGGATGGACCACAACGGCGAGAATAAGCCGATCTTCGCGTCGCGCACGTACCTGAACGGCCGGGAAATCGAGCCGTTCTCCTCCTCCTATCCGATGCAGGCCCTGCACGTGGTGGAGGTGGAGGCCCTGGGGGCCTCGCTCGGCGCGATGTGCTTCTACAACGACCGCGACATGCAGCTGACGACGACGGCCGGGACGACGCTGCCGGAGGTGGACGGCGAGGCCGTGAACGTGATCCTCGGCACGTCCGACAGGAACCGCGGCGGCGACCGCGCGGGCGGCGAATACGTCTGCGAGGTGCTCCTCTTCACGAACGACCTCACGGCGGCGGAGCGGATGGCTGTCTCCGACTGGCTCAACCAGAAGTGGCGGGGAACCCCGCCGCCCGCGTCGCGCCCCGCGACGGCGGTGGCGCTCGCGCCGGACGCCGTCTTCGTGGCGGACCACGCCGCCGCGTCGTCGGTCGCGCTGCGCGGCGACGGCATCGTGCGCAAGACGGGCGCGGAGACGGTCACGCTGCGCTCCGCCTACGAGCCGCGCAACACGGCGCGTCGCGTCCAGGTGGACGCGGGCCTTCTGAACCTCGGCTACGCGCTGCCGCTCGTCTGCGCGGCGGGCGACACGCTCGTCGCCGAACGGCGGCCCTGGGGGCCGGAGCTTGCGCCGCCCGAGGCGGGGGAGGACAAGACGCGGCTCGTCAAGCGCGGCACGGGCCCTGTCACGCTTGACGCGCTCCCGGAGGGCGTCACGCAGCTGCGCGTCGAGGGCGGCGAGCTGCGCCTCGCCGATCCCGAGCGGGCGCGGAGCCTCGTCCCGTCCGCCTCGGAGACGGTGGCGGTGGCGTTCCCGGACGCGGACTTCGAGATGTATCCCGCGACGGCCCCCACGACGGCCTATTCGTACATCCCGGATGGGCAGGAGGCGCATGGGTGGCACGCCGTCGTGCCGGGCCTGATCGGCGACAGCACGGCCGACAGCGCCGTCTTCTTCTTCGACCAGCGGCTCGGAAGCCCGCCGCAGTGGAACATGGTGATGCAGACGCCGCCGACGGGCGTCTTCGCCGTGAAGAACAACGCCTCGGCCTGGTGCGAGATCGACATCCCGTCCGACGGCGACTACGTGCTGAGCTTCCGCGCCGCGCCGCGCGGCGGGCTCGGCGGCGAGCAGCTCGACGTCATGATCGGGCCGGATGCGAACGCGCTCGTCCCGTTCGGCGCCTTCCGCACGACGGCGTACGCCTGGCGCACCTTCACCTTCCCAAAGCTGCGCCTGACGGCGGGGCGGTACCAGTTCTGGCTGAAGTCGAAGATGAACAACCTGGACCGCTGCACGCAGTTCGACGACTTCCGCCTCGTGCGGGAGCCGGATGCGGGCGAATGGGCGCTTCCGAACGGCGGCTTCGAGCAGCACGCGGACGACTTCGCGAACGCCTTCACCCTCGCGAACGCCGCGCGCGTGCCGGGTTTCACGGTGCGGCAGTGCCTGCGCGAGAACAATGGCACGGACAAGGAGGGCACGTCGAGCAACACGACCTTCTCGGTGCGGGGGACGGACGAACACGCCCGCTTCAACCTGCCGTGGAACCGGGCGGGGAGCGAGACGCAGTTCTACATGTCCGGCATCGGCTCGCAGCTTGAGACGACGTTCACGCCGCCCGCCGGGACGTGGCGCTTCCGCGCGGACTTCTGCAGCTGGGCGACGACGTGGGGCTACTCCGGCTACGTCGTGGCGGCGGACCTTCGGATCGGCGGGACGGCGGTTGCGCTCGGCGTCGTGACGAACCAGTCGTACGCGCTCCTGCCGCGCACCTGGCCCGGGGTGTTCACGGTGGACGGCGCGACGCCCGTCACGCTGACGCTGACGGGCGACCTCCGCACGGCGGGCCAGCGCTTCGGCCACGGCATCCTCGACAACCTCGCGCTCGTCGCGGAGCCGGGCGAGAACCTGCTCCACGAGGGCGGCTTCGAGAGCCTGGCGCCCTGGCAGGTCACGGTCACGCCGAAGCCGGAGAAGGTCAACGGTTCGGAACGGCAGCCGTACGACAGCTTCTACGAGACCTTCTTCGGCCTGGAGGCGTTCGAGGGCAAGGCCTGCATGAAGATCGTGAACGACGACACGGTCGCGCAGACCGTCACGTTCCCGACGGGCGGGCTCTACCGCCTCTCCGCGAACTTCGAGTCGCGCAGCACCCCCGGGTCGCTCTCGTTCGGCAACGGCCAGAACCCCGTCGCGTTCTTCTGCGCGCGGGGCGGCGTCACGAACTGGCTCGGCGTGACGGACACGGTGGCGATGACGAACTTCCACGAGTACGCCTGCCTCGTGCGCATCCCCGAGGCGGGCGGCGTCTACGACGTCGGCTTCCAGGGGCGGAGCGTGTGGGGCGGCGAGGGGACGCCGGATGTGGACCGCACGACGCTCGTCGACGGCGCGCAGCTCTACCGCGTCGAGACGGCGCGGCCCCTCGACCTGCCGGAGGCGCTGGAGATCGACGTCGCGGCGGGCGCGCAGCTGACGCTCGACTTCGACGGCACGAACGCGGTCCGCAGCCTCCGCCTCGCGGGGCGGAGCCTCGTGGGCTACGTCTCGCTCGCCGACCGCCCCGAGCTCCTCGGCGCGCTCAACGGGCGCGGCACGCTCTTCATCCGCCCGCGCGGCACGGTGCTGATCCTGCGGTAGCGCCTTTTCGGCTTGCACCCAGTTTCTCCTTGTAGTATCATACGATTCTTCAAGGAGAAACCAGTAGATGCACACGCAGAACGACATTCCCTACAAGACCTACCTGGCCGAGGACGAGCTGCCCGCGGCGTGGTACAACCTGCGGGCGGACATGAAGACGAAGCCCGCGCCGCTCCTGAGCCCCGCGACCGGGAAGCCCGTCACCGCCGGGGAGCTGGGGCGCGTCTTCTGCGACGAACTCGTGCGGCAGGAACTGGACGACACGACGCCCTGGTTCCCGATCCCCGCGCCGATCCGCGACTTCTACCGGATGTTCCGCCCCAGCCCCCTCATCCGCGCCTACTTCCTGGAGCGCGCGCTCGGCACGCCCGCGAAGATCTACTACAAGTTCGAGGGCAACAACACCTCCGGCTCGCACAAGCTCAACAGCGCGATCGCCCAGGCCTACTACGCGAAGGCGCAGGGTCTCAAGGGCGTGACGACCGAGACGGGTGCGGGCCAGTGGGGCACGGCCCTCTCGATGGCGTGCGCCTTCTTCGGGCTGGACTGCAAGGTGTTCATGGTGAAGTGCTCCTACGAGCAGAAGCCGTTCCGCCGCGAGGTGATGCGCACGTACGGGGCCGCCGTCACGCCGTCGCCTTCGATGGAGACGGCGGTGGGGCGCGCGATCAACGCCGCGCATCCCGGCACGACGGGCTCGCTCGGCTGCGCGATCTCCGAGGCGGTGGAGGCGGCCGTCTCCACGCCGGGCTACCGCTACGTGCTCGGCAGCGTCCTCGCGCAGGTGCTGCTGCACCAGTCGATCATCGGTCTGGAGGCCCACACGGCCTTCGCGAAGCTCGGCGTGCAGCCGGATGTGATCATCGGCTGCGCGGGCGGCGGCTCGAACCTCGGCGGGCTCATCGCGCCGTTCATGGGCGAGAAGCTGCGGGGCGAGAGGGACTGCCGCTTCATCGCGGTGGAGCCGGCGAGCTGTCCCTCGCTCACGCGCGGCCGCTACGCCTACGACTACTGCGACACGGGCCGCGTCTGCCCGCTCCAGAAGATGTACACGCTCGGGCACGACTTCATCCCCTCCGCGAGCCACGCGGGCGGCCTGCGCTACCACGGCATGAGCGCGTCGCTCAGCGAACTCTACGCCGAGGGGCTCATGGAGGCGCGCGCCGTGGAGCAGACGGGCGTCTTCGCGGCGGCGCAGCAGTTCGCGCGCCTGGAGGGCATCCTGCCGGCGCCGGAGTCGAGCCACGCGATTCGCGCGGCGATCGACGAGGCGCTGCGGTGCAAGGCCGAGGGGAAGGAGGAGACGATCCTCTTCGGCCTCACGGGCACGGGCTACTTCGACATGACCGCCTACCAGAAGTTCAACGACGGCGTGATGTCCGATTCCGTCCCGACGGACGCCGAACTCGCCGCAAGCTTCGCGAAGCTGCCCAAGGTCGGCTGAATTTATGGTATACTCACGCCGTATGAATCTTTCGCGGCGTGATTTTATGGGAGCGGCGGCCGCTTCGGCCGCCGCGTTCTCGTTCCCGAACCTGCGTGCGGCGGCGGCCTCGCCGAACGGCAAGGTCAACATGGCCTTCGTCGGCATCGGCCACCAGGCGAAGCACGACTTCAACATGTTCGCGTACTACAAGGACATGGTGAACGTCGTCGCGTTCTGCGACACGCAGATGGGCGCGGAGCATACGCTCAACGTCCTGAAGGCGTGCCCGGACGTGCCGCGCTACCAGGACTTCCGCAAGATGCTCGACGAGCACGGCCGGGAGATCGACGCCGTGTGCATCGCAATCCCCGACTTCGCGCACTTCCCGGCCGCGATGCTCGCGATGTCGATGGGCAAGGCCGTCTACTGCGAGAAGCCGATGGGCAACTGCTTCCGCGAGATCGGCCTTATGACGGCGGCGGCGAAGCGGCACAAGGTCGTCACGCAGATGGGCAACCAGGGCCATTCGGACGCCAACTACTGGCAGATGAAGGCGCTCGTCGCGAGCGGCTTCGTGAAGGACGTCACGCACGTCGACGCCTACATGTGCGCGAACAACCGCCGCTGGTTCAAGTGGAAGGGGACGCTGTCGGAGATGCCGGGCGAGGAGGCGGAGCCGGCGGAGATGGACTGGGACGTGTGGCTCGCGCAGCGTCCGTTCCGCCCCTTCAACCACAACTTCATCAACGGCGACTGGCGCTGCTTCTACGAATACGGCACGGGGGCGCTGGGCGACTGGGGCGCGCACCTCTTCGATGCGGCGCACGAGTTCCTGAAGCTGGGGCTCCCGACGCGCATCGAGACGGTGAAGAACGACCGCCGCACGCCCGTCGTCTTCCCGATGGCCTCGACGATCCGCTACGTCTTCCCCGCGCGCGGCGAAGGGCTCCCCGCCTGCACGCTCACGTGGCATGACGGGGCGGGCAACTTCCCGGCCCCCGTCGCGGGCGTGACCGACCGCACGTGGCGGCGGCGGGACTGCGGCGCGGAGCTGCACCTGAAGGACGGGCGCGTCTTCGCGCGCGCGAGCCACGGCAGCGCGCTCCAGCTCATCGCCGGGGGTGACGGGCGCGACCCGGCCGTCAAGGCGGCGCTGCGGGACTTCCCGAAGGGGACGAGCGGGCACTACCTCAACTTCCTCAAGGCGGTGAGGGGCGAGGAGAAGGCGAACAGCGATTTCGCGGTGGCGGGCCCGCTCTCGCAGGTGCTGGCGCTCGGCGCGGTCGCGCAGCGCCTTGCCGAGCCGAAGCTCGAATTCGATCCGGCCAAGGGGCGCTTCGTCGGAAACGACGCGGCGAACGCGCTCCTCGACGGCCCGCCCGTGCGGCGCGGCTGGGAGGAGTTCGAGAAGTTGTAGTAGTTAAGTGGTTAAGTCGCTTCGCTTTAAATGGATAAAGGTTAAGACGATATGGCGATGTGGTTCTTTGTTCTCGGGCTTCCGCTTGTGGCGTGGGGGCTTTTCTCGCTCGTGACGGCGACGGGCGCGGCGCGCGCGCTGGTGGCGTTTCCGCGCTCCAGGGCGGCGGGGCGCATCCTCTGTGCCGTGGGCTGGTTCTGGACGGCGTATGAGTGCGACACGCTCGGCATCGACGTCTTCGACAAGTTCCTGAAGGCCTTCCCCGGCGAACTGTGGATCCTCGCGGCCGTCCTGACCGTGCTGACCTGCTGGTGGATGGAGAACCTGCTGCCCATTCGCGGGGTGAGCGCGCTGTTCATGCTCTTCCCCGGCGAGATGTTTCCGATGATCCGACTCTGCGAGACGCCGTGGCGGCTGACGCTCGTCGTCTTCGCGTACGTCTGCGCGCTGGCGGGCATGTTCGGCATGTTCTATCCGTGGCGGGTGCGCCAGGCGTGCGCATGGCTGGCGGAGAGGCCGCCGCGCGTACGCGCCGTCGGCGCCGTCTCCGCCGCGCTGGGCGCGCTCTTCGCCGTCCTCGGCGCCCTCGCCGCATCGGGCGTGCTGAAGTAGGCCCGCGTCGGCAAAAAACAGAAAAACCACGGGGAAACCCGTGGTTTTGCCGATGGAGCCAGGTAACGGATTCGAACCGCCGACCTGCTCATTACGAATGAGCCGCACTACCAGCTGTGCTAACCTGGCTTGGTTGAAAACGAGTGATAGTATACACGATTACGCGGACGCGCGCAAGGGGGATTTTGAACTTTTTTAATTTTACCTATTCACATTCGGCGTGGGTTTCGCTACAATATACTCTCAATTGTTTTCGGACCAATAGGAGTAAGTCACAATGGCGAACATCAAAGGCGGCCGTTCCGCCCGCAAACGCGACCGTCAGAACGCGAAGGCCAACAAGCGCAACGTCGCGGTCAAGACCCGTCTGCACACCGCGCACAAGAAGCTCTTCAAGGCGGCGGACGCCGGCAAGAAGGACGAGGCCGAGAAGGAGTTCAAGGATTTCGTGAGCGGCCTCGACAAGGCCGTGAAGAAGGGCGTGATCAAGAAGAACACGGCCAACCGCAAGAAGTCCCGCGCGCAGCTCAAGCTGAACAAGATGGAAGCGGCCGCCGCCGAGGCGGCGAAGTAAGGGCTTGTCCCTTCCGATGGCTGTCGACGGCCGTCGATGGCGGAACATTCGACGGCGATCGACGGAGGTCGGTTGCCGCCGGGTGTGTTTTTTCAATCTTTAACCAATAAGGAAAGGTCCACAACATGGCTAAGAAGACTCTGCGCGATGTCGATCTCGCGGGCAAGCGCGTTCTCATGCGCGTCGATTTCAACGTCCCGATGGCGAAGGACGGTTCGGGCACGATTACGGACGACACGCGCATCGTCGCGGCGCTCCCCTCCATCAAGTACGTGCTGGAGCAGGGCGCGTCCCTCGTCCTGATGTCGCACCTCGGCCGCCCGAAGGGCAAGGGCTACGAGGCGGAGTTCTCGCTCAAGCCGGTGGCGGACGCGCTTGCGAAGCAGCTGGGGCGCCCCGTCGCGTTCGCGCCGGACTGCCTGGCGGCGGACGACATCGTCCAGGCGATGAAGCCGGGCGACGTCACCCTCCTCGAGAACACCCGCTTCTACAAGGCCGAGGACGGCAAGGTCAAGAAGGACGACGACAAGAAGGGCATCCACCTCACGGAGGAGGAGTTCCAGGCGAAGAAGGCCGAACTCAAGGAGAAGCGCGCCGCGATGGCGAAGAAGCTTGCCTCCTACGGCGACGTCTACTGCAACGACGCCTTCGGCACGGCGCACCGCGCCCACGCCTCCACGGCGGTGGTGGCGGACTACCTGCGTCCGGCGGTGAGCGGCTTCCTCCTGGAGAAGGAGATCAAGTTCCTCGGCGACGCGGTCGAGAACCCGGTGCGCCCGTTCGTCGCCATCCTCGGCGGCGCCAAGGTCTCCGACAAGCTCAAGGTCATCAAGAACCTGCTCGGCAAGGTCGACACGCTCATCGTCGGCGGCGGCATGGCCTACACCTTCCTGAAGGCGAAGGGCCAGAAGGTCGGCGCCTCCCTCTGCGAGGACGACCAGCTCGCCTACGCGAAGGAGATGCTGGAGGCGGCGGCCGCGAAGGGCATCAAGTTCCTGCTGCCCGTCGACAACGTGGTGGCGAACAAGTTCCCGGCTGAGAAGGACGCAAGCGACGTCACGCTGAAGGTGACGGAGGGCGACATCGAGGACGGCTGGATGGGCCTCGACATCGGCCCGAAGACGATCGCCCTCTTCAGCGACGCCATCAAGGCGGCGAAGACGGTCGTCTGGAACGGCCCGATGGGCTGCTTCGAGTTCGCGCCCCTCGCGAAGGGCACGTTCGGCGTGTGTGACGCGGTCGCCACGGTGAAGGCGAACGGCGGCCTGTCGATCATCGGCGGCGGCGACAGCGTCTCCGCCGTGAAGAAGAGCGGCCGCGCGGCCGAGATGAGCCACATCTCCACCGGCGGCGGCGCGAGCCTCGAATACCTCGAAGGCAAGGTTCTGCCCGGCGTCGCGGCGCTCGACGACAAGTAGGCGACGGCCCCCTGCGGGACGCCTCCCGCGCGCGGAAAGCGCGCGAAAAAACAAAAACCGGCGTGCTTGGGGTGCACCGAGTCTTTTTTGCAAAAAGCTTAGATCTAGGCTTGATTTCAGCCGT
>URIT01000101.1 GCA_900547945.1 uncultured bacterium | reverse complement strand
ATCTCCATCATGGCGGACCCGAAGTCCAGCGCGTCCGAGAAGAGGGCCAAACGGGGGAACTCGCGCGAAAGGGGAAGCTCGCGCTCGGCGCGCACCTCCAGGGCGAGCGGCGCGTCGAAGTCGAGGAGGCGCGGACGGCGGTGCGCGAAGAGGGCCGTCGCCTCCACGGGCGCCCCCAGCGCAGCGAGCGCGCCCGCCGCGTGCTGCAGCTGGAGAAGCCCCGCGCGGTGGATCGAGTCCGCCGCGAGCGCCGCATGCTCCTCCCCCTTCAGCACGTCGCCCACCACGCCCGTCAGCGCGCCGCGCGGACCCGCTTCGAGGAACACGCGGAAGCCGTCCGCATGCATCCGCCGGATCGTCTCGTCGAACCGAACCGGCATCACCCATTGGTCCGCCGCCGCCTCCCGCGCCTTCCGCGTCTTGAGCGGCAACGGCGCCGCACTACCGCACGAATAGACGGGGATCTGCGGCTTCTCGTCCACCCAGCGGCTCGCGAGCTTGTGGACGAGCGGCAGGACCTTCCGGCACCAGGGCGTGTTGAACGGGCGGTCCACCTGCAGGCGCCGCCCGCGCGCGCCCGCCGCCGCGAGCGCCTGCAGCACCGCCTCCACCGCCTCAGGCGCAATCGCGAGCGTCCACTGCTTCGGCGAGAGCGTGAACGCCCGCTGCACCGTCTCCGGCGGGAAGGCCGCAAGCGCCGTCTCGGCCTCCTCGGGATGCGGCGCGAGCACCGCCACGAGCGCGCACTTCGGCAGACCCGCGTGCGCGACGGCGGTGTTCACCACCTTGTAGGTCTCGCGCAGGAACTCGCACCGGCGCCGACGGTCGAACTTCCGCCCGAAGAGCCCGCCCGCGATGAGGGCGTTCAGGTCGCCGCCCGCGAAGCCCACCGCGCCGTCCGGACGGATCCCCAGCGTCTCCAGGATGCGCACCATCGCCGCGTTCGCCGAATAGGTCGAGACGACGGCCTCCGCGTACGCCCCCGCCGTGAACACGTCCGCGTCGTGCCGGTAGTAGGGCGCGGGGGGGAAGATGAAGTCGGACGGCTGGAAGAGCCCGCGTCCCGCCAGCGCCGCCTCCAGCTCGTCGAACGGCAGACGGCATTCCCGGAAGCGCACCGCGAGGTCGCGCAACATGTCCGGGTAGAAGGACGCCGCACCGGGGAAGACGAACGCGAGCCGCCCCCCCGTTTCGCCGCCCAGCAGGTGGCGCCGGAAGTAGTAGGTGCCGCTCTTGTCGCGCACGCGCGCGCAGCCGCCCCGGATGCGGCCCGCCGCCGAGACGAGCCGCCCCCGCAGGTCGGCCGTCGAATGCGTCACGAAGGCCAGGACGGCCTGCCGGTCCTGCGGGAACGCCTTCGCGCACGTGTACGCCACGTCGCTCAGCGGCACGCCCGGCGCCTGGTCGAGGAACTGCACCAGGCGGTCCGCCGCCGCCGCCAGCGCATCGTCGTCCGCCGCGCCTAGCAGGACGAGTTCGCTGCCGAAGGCCTCGCTGAGGTCCGTGTTCACGTGCGGTCCTCCATCGTCGGCTCCTCCTCCAGGATGAGCGCCGCGCGCCGGTCGCTGAAGTCGCCCATCAGCACCGCCGCCCGTCGCGGCGAACTCGGGTCGCCCGTGATCCACGGACGCGCCTCGTTCAGGATGTACACCGAGGAGCCGAGGTTCGCCAGCGACTCGATCGGGCGCTCCGTCGGGATCTGCGGCGGCAGCACCTTCCGCCGCAGCGCGAGCGCCGTCTTCAGGATCGCCGCCGCCGCCGAGGCCCGGAAACAGTGGCCGATGTTGCCCTTCACGGATCCAAGGCCGACGAGCGGCCCGCCCGGACGGTGTTCGCCCCAGCTACGCTGGACGGCCTGGACCTCCGCCGCGTCGAGGTCCGGCACGCCGCAGCCGTCCCCCTCGATCAGCTGGATGGACTGCAGCGGCGTTCCCGCGCGCTCCACCGCCGTCGCCAGCATCTCGTCCATCGGCGCCGAGCCGCACGCGACCGCGCGCACGAGCGCGTAGATGCGGTCATGCGCCCGCAGGGCGTCCGCCTCGCGCTTGAGGACGAAGAACGCCCCGCCCTCGCCGGGGATCGTCCCCCGCGCGTCCCGGTCGAACGGCGCGAAGTCCGCCGCGTCCGAAAAGAGGATCTCGCCCGAAAGGCCCTCCAGGAGCGCCCGGCTCAGGGGCGGCGTGAGCGCGCCCGCGAGCGCGATGTCCGCCCGCCCGCTGCGCAGGTCGTCCATCGCCGCGCGCAGGGCCGCGATGCCCGAGAGCGCCCCGGCGTCGAGCGTCGTCGCGCCGCCGGAGAACGAGCATTCGCGCGCGATCCAGTCGGCGATGCGGTGGCCCGCGCCGGAGAGGAAGCTCGCCGCGTCGGGCGCGGGCAGGGATTCCACGAGCTTCGCACGCACCTCGTTCAGCGACTCGGCGGGGGCCGTGCGGAAGGAGCGCTGGAGGATGTCCATCGTCTGGTCCACGAAGAACGTGTGCTGCAGCCAGTTCATCGTGGACGTGCTGAACGGCGGCGCGTACCCGAAGCGCACCGTGCCCCGCTCCGGTTCCGGCGCGTGCGGGCGCATCCCCGCGTCCGCCAGCGCGTCGAACGCGAGCTGCACGGCAAAGTAGAGGTCCTGGTTCTCGCCCGAATTGATCTGGCGCGGGAACGTGATGTCGCGCGGCACGCACGCATAGAGGTTTCCCAGCAGCCCCCCGTGCGTCGGGTAGGTCCGCCCCGGAAAGAGGTTGCGCGCGCCCGGCGCGAGCGCCCGGTCGGCCCCGAACGGCACGAGCGCGCTCTCCCGGTGCATGACCAGACGCCAGAAGGCGCCCGGATCGGGCGCCCCCGCGAATCGGCACGACACGCCGACAATGGCAATCGGACAGGCTTCCACGCCGTCCATTATACCACATCCCCTCCCGCGTACGGGGCCCATGCGCTCAGCCGTGGCGCACGAGTTCCGCCGTTTCGAGGTAGATCACGTCCTCGGCGATGTTCGTCGCCACGTCCCCCACCCGTTCGAGCGCACGGAAGACCGAGAGCGCGGCGAGATAGGCGTTCGCCCCCGCCGGGTCCTCCCGGATGCACGCCGCCGCGCGCGCCGCACCCGCGCGGTAGAGCGCGTCGATGGCGTCGTCGGCCTCGATGACGGCATGGGCGCCCGTGGCGTCGTGCTCGCGCAGCGTCCGCAGCGCGGCCGCGAACTGCTCCCGCGCCCGCGTGCCGATCTCGGCGAAGCTCCACGGAATCGCCGGCGGCCGCGCGGCGACGGCCGCCACGTGCCGGGCGATGGCGACGGCGAGGTCGCCCGCGCGCTCGATCTCGCCGTTCACCTTGAAGATCGTCATCACGCGCCGCAGATCGCCCGCGACGGGCTGGTAGAGGGCGAGGATCTCGAGGCACGTCTCCTCGATGTGGTTCTCGGCGAGGTCGATCTCCCGGTCGCCCGCGACCACGCACGCCGCGAGGTTCGCGTTCCCCGTCTCCATCGCCTCCACGGCGGAGGCGACGGCCTCCTGCGCGCGGCGCGCGTGTTCGTCCAGCAGGCGCTCCAGGCGCGCCAGGGCCTTCTCGAAGTGGACTTTCATCTCAGCCGAACCTCCCGGACACGTAGTCCTCGGTCTGTTTGTTCTTCGGGTTCTGGAAGATCTGCTTCGTCGGCCCGACCTCGACGATGCGCCCCCTGTAGAAGAAGGCCGTCACGTCGGAGATGCGCGAGGCCTGCTGCATGTTGTGCGTCACGATCACGATCGTGAACGTCCTGCGCAGACGGTCCATCAGCTCCTCGATCTTGAGCGTGCCGACGGGGTCGATGGCGCTCGTCGGCTCGTCCATCAGCAGCACCTCCGGCTGCGCCGCGATCGCCCGCGCGATGCAGAGCCGCTGCTGCTGCCCGCCCGAAAGCGCCGTGCCCGGCTCCCGCAGCTTGTCCTTCACCTCGTCCCAGAGCGCCGCGCCCCGCAGCGCCTCCTCCACGCGGTCGTCAAGCTCGCGGCGGGTCGCCTTGAAGTGGAGGCGCACGGGGTAGGCCACGTTGTCGTAGACGCTCATCGGGAACGGCGTCGGCTTCTGGAAGATCATCCCGACGCGGCGGCGCAGGTCGAGGAGGTCGACGTCCGGGTCGAGGACGTTCTTCCCGTCCAGCAGCACCTCCCCCTCGGCGCGCTGGCCGCGGTGCAGCTCGAAGATGCGGTTGTAGACGCGCAGATGCGTCGACTTGCCGCACCCGGAGGGCCCGATCACGGCGGTGATCTTGTTCGCCTCGACGGCGAGGTCGTTTTCGAAGAGCGCCTGGCGGTCTCCGTAGAAGAAGTTCAGGCCCTTCGTTCTGATCTTGTATCTCTTCTCCATAAAATCCTTCCTTTCACCTTCACGAACGCCCTTCCCGGCGCGGCCGGGCGAAGAAGCGCACGGCGACGTTGAGCGCGAGGATGGCCCCGGCGATGACGAGCGCCGCGCTCCAGCCGACGCGCTGGACCTCCTCGAACGGCGAATCGAGCGTGTTGTTCGCGATCAGCACGGGGATGGACGGCGTGGGCCCGCCGAAGTAGTTCGTCGGCCAGTCGTCCGCGTAGAGCGCCGTGAAGAGGAGCGGCGCCGTCTCGCCCGCGACGCGCGCGACGGCGAGGAGGATGCCCGTGAGCATGCCGCGCGCGGCGTCGCGGCAGACGAGCCCGAGCGTCACGCGCGTCCGGGACGCGCCGAGCGCGAGCCCCGCCTCCCGCAGGGCGGTGGGCACGAGCGCGATCTGGTCCTCGGTCGTGCGCACCGCGACGGCGAACATGAGCATCGCGAGCGCGACCGACCCCGCGAAGCCGGAGAAGTGTCCCGCCGGAACCACGAGGACGCCGTAGACGAAAAGCCCCACGATCACGCTCGGCACGCCCATCAGGAGGTTGATCGCGAAGCGGCAGATGCCGGTGAAACGCCCCTTGCCGCCGAACTCCGCCAATCCGATGCCCGCAAGAAGCGCCAAGGGGATCGCGAGCGCCGCCGCGCCGAGCGTGATGACGAGCGTGCCGACGAGCGCGTTCGCGATGCCGCCGCCCGGCTCGCCGTAGGGCCGCGAGCGGTGGATGAGGAGGTCCCACGAGAGCGCCCCCGCGCCCTCGCGGACGACCGTCCAGAGGATCCACCCCATCAGCGCGAGCGCCAGTACGGTCGCCACGAGCGAACAGCCGCACACCGCGACATCGACGATCTTCCGTCCCGTCTTCTTCCGCGTTTCCATTCCGTTACCTTCTTTCCCGCAGCAGCCGCTGCGCCGCGACCTGGATGACGCACTCCACCGCGAGGAGCGTCCCGCCGAGCGCGAAGAGCGCGCTCTTGTGGAGGCCGTCCGCCTCGGCGAAGTCGTTCGCGAGCGTCGCCGCGATCGTCGTGCAGCCGTCGAAGAGGCTGGTCGGCAGCGCCGCCACGCCGCCGCAGACGAAGAGGACGGCCATCGTCTCGCCGAGCGCGCGCCCGAGGCCGACGAGGATGCCGCCGACGAACGCGCGCTTCTGCGCCCGCACCACGACGTCCCACATCGCCTCCCAGCGCGTGCAGCCCACGCCCGCCGCCGATTCAAGGAGCGCGGGAGACGTCTGCGCAAGCGCGTCGCGCATGACCGCCGACACGTAGGGCAGCACCATGAGCGCGAGGACGAGCGCGGCGGCGAGGACGCCGAAGCCCGTCGTCTCCACCCCGACCGCCGCGAGCGCGCTCTGGAGGAGCGGACAGAGGACGAAGAGCCCCCACATGCCGTACACGACGCTCGGAATCGCCGCAAGCAGGTCGAGCGCATGCGCGAGCGGACGCCCCAGCCACGGCGGCGCGGCGTTCACGAAGAGCGCCGCCGCGAATGCGAGCGGCACGGCGACGACGAGCGCAAGGCCCGTCGTCACGAGCGTGCCGACGACCGCGCCCGCCGCGCCGAACGAGCCGCCTGCGGGGTTCCAGTCGTCGGAGAGGAGGAAGCGCAGGCCCTGCGCCCTCCAGAGATCCGCCGACGCCCACACGAGCGCGGCGGACAGGGCGATTGCAAGGAGAAGTCCCAGCGCCGCACCTGAGCGGCACAGACCCTTGAAGAGCGCATCTGTCGAGAATCCTTTGGTGTTCATCGCCGCACAGTATGCGCTTTCGCGGTTAGAAGCCGATGCGAAAACCGTTAGGATTTCGTTCGCGAAAACGCCGGGCCGTCCGCCGGCGGCGCGCAGCCGGCCCGGGGAAGGACCCCGTCATTCATATCGCATGGTCCAGAACTGCCAGCGCAGACGGTCGGCGAGATGTTCGTCTTTGAGCGAATCTTCGTAGAGCCACTTGCCGCGGTGCGTGAAATCCGCGAGCGGCGGGCAGAACGCGGCCACGTCGCCGAGCTGTTCGCGCGGCGCCACCCGCACGTCTTCGACGCCGTCGAGCGCATCAAGCATCGCGAAGAGGAAGTCGGCGGGCCCCACCTTCACGCCGCCCACGTCGTAGACCACCGGCAGATGACGCCGGACTGCGAGCTTCTTCGCCGCTGCGCGAACGTCCGCCGCCTTCACCGTCACCGGCGCGGCGACGCCCACGGGCCTCTCGAGGAAGCCATACACCTTCCCGGGCAAGTAGCGTTCCGCGCCGTTCAGGAACGCCACGGCGGCATGGAAGACATCCGCCACACACCATGAAGCCGGCGAGGAGACCGGCCCCAGGCCCTTCGCCAGCGAGGCGCGGATCGCGGGCAGGTCGGCCTTGGTGATCGGCTGGCGCGGGCGGATGGCTGCCGCCAGCTTCTCGCAGTCGACAATCTCGAAGCGGCTGTCGGCCTTCAGCTGGCGGAGAAAGGCCCGGAAGCGCGCGTAGAAATGCGCCGTCACCTTCGCCTCGCGCCTTTCGGACGGTTGCCAGAAACCGTATTCGCACCAATTGCCCCGGCGGAAGTTCACGCCGTCCCAGAACTCCGAGCACGGCGCCATGCACGGATGCATGTAGAACACGACCGCGTCCTTCCGGGCGGCCTGGTCGAGGCGCTCGGCAATCTGCGCGTCGTCCAGATCACGGGAAAGCCCGACGTCCTGCAAGCTCATGGTGCCGTTGTAGTCGATCTGGAGCATGTTCTGGTACCACACGCGGTCGCCAGACGGCAGCTGGCCCCCGAACGCCCCGAGCCCGCCGTGGAAGATGGCGCCGAGGTCGGAATGGACGTCCAGCGCCACATGGCTGGAACTGCATCCGGGATAGCAGGAGAGGATGAGACGGTCGAGATTGAAGGCGGCACGCAGCATGCCATAGCCCTCCGCCTCGTCCTTGAGCGTGCGGCGATAGGCCTCGCCGTAGTCCTTGAGATCGGCGATCTCGACGATGTTCGGGTGCAGGGAGTGGTAGAGCGTCTGCGTGCCGATCACGTGCTTCTTCAAGGCGTCGATCACGTCGAAACGGCGATTGTCCACCAGCACCTTGGCAAGATAGCCCACCACGTTGAAATTGCCGCGCACCCCTTCCTCGGTCATGATCCTGGCCACCTCGCGCGCGGCGTCCCAGGAGGCGGGATTCACGAAGTCTTCGGTGTCGTACCACAACTGCACCCGGGTGCGCCTTGCACCTGGCGCGCGCAGCCAGCCATTGTAGTCGAAGAGCGGATTCACCTTCGCGCGGTCGCGCAGCCAGCCGACCCAGCCGTTCTCGCGGCAATGGGTGCAGCCAATGCCGTTGAGGATCGCCTTGTCCCTCGACGGGCAGGCGTTGAAGGCGGCGTAGACGTCGGGCGGTTGGCAGGTGGTGTCGGAAAACCCCACAATGAAACGCACGGGGATCTTGATGCGCGAGGCGAAGTTCACGCCGTCGTAGTAGGGGGCATTCGCCTCGGCGCGGGCCCGGCGGGCGGCGTCAAGGCCGCCCAGCAGATTCGGCCAGCCATTCTGACGCTTCGCCCTGTCTCCGAAATGGCCGGTGAGGGCCGGCACCGCGAAGCAGGCGCGCGTGAAGCCGCCGTTGAGGTAGGCGAGGTAGAGGCCGAAGCCGCCGCCCTGGCTGGAGCCGAAATAGACGACCCGCGAACGGTCGGCCTCGGGACGCGCGACAATCCAGTCCACCGCACGGGAAATGCCGAGCATGGCGTCGTGGAAGAAGTAGTCGCCGCGCTGCCCGTCGATACCGGCGGTGGCGGCGTTGTAGGCGTTGGTGCCCAGATGCCACTTGACGCCCAGCGCGCGGTTCTGCTCGGCGAGCAGCTGCCGCTGCGTCTCCGGATCTCCGGCGGGCTCAAAGGCATGTACGCTGAAGGTGGCGGTGATTTCGCCGGCGTTCCCCTCCCAGGGGCCGATGCAGCCGTCGCCGGCGTCGCAGACGCGGATGCGCACCCGCGCGGGGTAGAGCGACTTGTCGGCGGGAATGGTCATGAAGCCATGCACGCGGCGTTGGTTGAAGGTGGCGAAGCTCACCTTGTAGGTGTCGTATTCCGGGCCCCTGTTCACCCGTTCGCATCTGGGGTCGAGCGGCACCTCGCGTTCGAGGCGCGCCTTCTCGCCCTGCCAGTAGGCATCGAAGTCGGCGGGCGCGGGCACGTCCTGGCGGATCTTCTCCACGTCGTACCCCACCGACCAGGTGCGGCGGTCGGCGCCGCAGGCGACCGTGAGGCGCAGGAAATCCGGGCCATCCAGCTGTCCGCGCACAAAGAACGGATTCTCCTTCGAAAGATCCACCTGCCCCGCGCCCAGCCTCTTCGAGCCGAAATTGTCCAGCCTCCAATCCACCGTGCCGCTCTTGGCACGGGAACCGTCGGCCTCGTAGTAGGTCACGCGGATCACGGCCTCCTCGCCGACGCGATAAAGCGCATCGGCATGGTTCTGCCAGATCTCGAAGCGTCCGCCGAAGGCCACTCCGGCGGCAATGCACAGCAGTAAGGACAGTTTTTTCATAAGTCTTGTTTCGTGCACGCATGCCGAAGAGCCGCGTCGCCGCGCCCCGTCCCCGCGCGCATCGCCTTGAACGCACGCCAGAGCGCGACGACCGCGACGAGCTCAACGGCGACGGCCAGCGCGACCAGGAATCCCGCCGTGTCCTTGTCGACCAGGCGCATGGCGCCCTTCAGCACCGTCTCGGCGACCGACCGAAGCGGCGCGCGGAAGAAGTGCGAGACGAAATAGGCCGCGAGAGCCCCCTGCCCGAAGAGGAGGACGAGCGCCGTGCCGCGACGGAAGAGGAAGATGTCGCAGGCGACATAGAGGACGGCGAGCGCGAGGACGCACCAGCCCATCGCAAGGGCGGTGAACGAAAGCGTGTAGATCGGCTTGATGACGGGAATCCAGATCGAGGCGATGCCGCCGAGCGCAAAAAGGCCCGCCGCATAGCCGAAGAGCGCCAGCGCCTTCACGCGCTTCGTCCAGGCCGTGCGCAGGAGCATCGCCGCCTGATAGCCGCACATCGTCATCGCCGCGAACATGAGCGAGGTCAGGAACCAGGTGTAGTGGCTCGGCTTCGCGACATAGGGATTGTCCGCGGGCAGGAGCGCAGAGAGAATCGCGTGATCGACCTTGAACGCGAAATTGCCGGTCTTCGTGTAGTCGCCGCCCCAGGCGAGAAGCGCCGTATAGACGAACGCGCAGGCGAACGGCGCCGCGACGGAGAGGGCCCGCGACGGCACGGCCATCAGGGCCGCCGTCGCGAGATAGCCGACGGCGATGGACTGGAGCGTGTTCGCGAACGGGCTGAAGGTCCCGGGATTGAACTCGGCCCAGTTCCCCTGCACGAGACCGCCCATCGCCCAGAGGAGCGCGACACGCGAGAGGACGCGACGCCAGAAGACGCCCCGCCCCTCCCGGAGGCGGCGCCCCAGCGCGAACGGCATCGCCGCGCCGCACATGAAGATGAACAGCGGCATGATGATGTCCCAGAGCGTGAAGCAGACCCAGCCGTGGGAGAACTGGCCCATGAACGACGCGGGGAAGCAGGCGAACGCCCCCTGAAGCGCACGGACGAGCGGGCCTACGACGGTCAGGAGCAGCATGTCGAGCCCGCGCAGCACGTCAAGCGAGAAAAGACGCGATGCGGGGTAGTCGGCCGCCGTCGGGAACCAGGTACGAACGAAGTCTTTCATCGGATCCGACCAGCCAGCGGCAGCACGCCCGGGGCCATAGCCGCCAGGGGCGCAAGTGAAAACACGAGGACGGAGAATTTCATGGGCTTGCAATGTCGTGCGCGGCACGGCGGGCGTGTCAGGGACGCGCGTAGGTGAGAACCAGGTAGGACTCCGGCGGCATCTGCGGCGTTTTGCGGAATGTTTCCGTCACGTCGCGCGGCCGGATGCGCTCCGGGTCGTCCGGCGGGTTGTGGTCGGTCAGGGAGTTGGCGGACAGGCAGACGGCACGCGCGAGCGTCCAGCCGCCGCCGCCAAAGGCGACCGACAGCGTCCGCGCCTCCGGCGCGCCGTTCACGACGTGCAGCACGGCCGAGCGCCCGGCGTCGTCCCGCGTCGCCGACACCTCCACCGCCTGCCCCTCGACCACGCTCGCGACAAGCACGTCGCGGTGCGCGGCCGACGCCATCGCCTGCGCCCAGGCGCACGGCTGCAGCCAGGCCTTGTCGGGCGTGAAGAACACCTGCCCCTGGTCCCAGCCGTTGTCGTTGTGGTTGTAGGGCTGCAGCGCGTTGGCCGGGCAGCTCGTCAGCAGGAAGTCCCCCTGCTCGCGGCAGGCGATGAGGATGCTCGCGTGCGCCAGGGCGCGCCGCATGTCGTGGTGGTTGCCGTTCTCCTCGAAGATCGCGAGCCGCATCTTCGACTGCGGGTTCAGGCGGCGCACCATGTCGCGGAAGGCGGCGCATGCCTCGCGCACGTTCTTCCCCGATCCCGCGCCCCAGCAGCCAACGTGCAGGTCCCAGTAGTCGCAAAAACCGTCCGTCTGGCGGAAGCCCTCCTCCAGGATGTCCATATGCTTGGCCTGCCACATGATGGCGTTGACGAACTTGAGCTTCGGATTCTCCCGGCGCATGGCCGTCACGAGGCGCCGCACGCTCTCGCCGTAGCGGCGCACGCTCGGCAGGTCCGGCTTCCCGCAGTAGGGATTGTACCCGGCGCATTCCTCGTTGCCGATCTGAACGTAGAGCGGGAGGTCGAAGCGCCGGAGCCACGCGGCGAGCCGCACGGCGTCCTCCACCGGCTCGTAGGCGTTGATCGAGAACGCGCAGGGCACCTTCATCTCCGCCGCCATGCGGACGAACTCGGGGATCATGAAGGCATACGAGCTCCACCAGCTCCACATGCCGTGGTAGAACGTCCGCTCGCCCGTCATGTGCCTGTAGAGGTAGTCCTTCACGTTGACCATCGACCCGCCCCAGCGCAGGAAGGTGAGCCCCTGCTTCTGGAACGCCCGCACGAGGTCCTCGCGGCAGCCGAGTTCGCCGAAGCGGTTCGTCGGCTCGTCCACGAGCGATGCGTCGTCGATCCACACCTTCCCCTGCCCGAGGGCCGAAATGCGCAGGCGCGCCATGGGGTCCGTCACGCGCGGCACGAGCGCGAACGCGACCTTGCGCCAGGCGTCGGGCGCATCGACCTTCTCGACGCGGTTCGTCGCGTAGACCTTGAGCCCGTCGTAGCGCTCCAATGCGAACTCAAGGGCGTCCACCTGCCCGCGCACGTGGACGTACCCGAGCATCCGCTTCCCCTCGCGCGCCGGCACGCCCCAGGCCTTGAGGCCCATGTTGGCGACGCCCGCCGCGTCGCCCCCCGGCAACAGGACCTGCGACGCCCGCCCGAGACGGTGGACGGCCTCCGTCCAGTCGAACGTCCCCTTCCCGTGCGCGACGGGCGTCCACCCGCCGGCCACCCGCTCGGGACGGTTCGTCGGCGGCGAGGCCTCGAAGCCCTCCAGGTAGAGGCGCTGCGCGTCGAGCCCGCCGTAGATCTCGTGGTTGACGTCCTCCATGCCCGTGCCGTAGAGCGTGCGCGGCACGCGGGCCTTGACGTCGTCGAGGTCCACGCGCACGACGACCTCGCCCGCCAGCGCCGCCGCCGCCGAGAGGGAAAACACCCAGAACAAACCGCGCTTCAGCCTCATGGCCTTTTCTCCTTTCACGTTCACCGCCCTCATCGCACAATCATGAGAGATCCGTTCTGCGGCAGCCACGCCTCGTAGCAGCCGATGTCGACCGTCCGGCCGGACACGCGCGGATAGCCGCCCCGGTCGACCGCGTCCGCGTCCCATCCGAGCGCCACGCCGGCGTCGACGGCCTTCGACGTGCGGCGCGGCATGTAGTAGGGGTAGTCGGCGAAATGGCCCGCGTTGAACTTCGGGCCTTCGCCCGCCGCGAGCGCCACGCAGTCCGAGAAGGCGACGGCCGCCTCGTTCCCGTCGGCGGGCGACGGGATGAGCCATTCCCCGGCCGCAACCGCCATGGCCATGCCGCCGCAGAGCAGTGCCGCGCCAAGACGGCATGGGACGGCTGCGCGGCGATACATCACATTCTTTTCCGACATGTCAGGGTCCTTGGTTGATGTGGTGGAGACGCGGTGGACGGGCACGAAAGAACCAATTGCGAGATGATTGGCGGGTATTATGCACGATTCCATCCCCTTGTGTCAAATCGGAATTTTTGGAATTTTTCAATCGGCAATGGTAGGGCGCGACGTCCCCGGCGCGCCGCGCCCACGGGGACGCCCACGGGGACGCCCACA
>URIT01000100.1 GCA_900547945.1 uncultured bacterium | reverse complement strand
GCCCCGTCGGGCCGAGCGCCAGCACCGATTCCCAGTCGGGGCACACATGGCTCGTGTCGAGGCAGGCGTGGTACGCGCCGTGCGTGTCGCCCCTCAGGACGTCCGTGCCGCCGCCCGTCGCGGCGAACTCGGGGCGCCCCCGCGCGAAGGCCGCGACGCGCGGGCCGCGCAGCCCGGTCAGCAGCCACGTGTCGGGGAACCAGTCGATGAACACGTCGTCCGCCCGTACCGCCAGCCGCGCATGCGCGAAGACGGCGACGAGCTGCTTCGTGCGCGTGACGAGGTAGGGGCGGCCCTTCGTCTCCTCGGCGATGCGCAGAAGGAGGGCGCGCAGCTCCCGGCCCGGAAGTCCCGATTCGCCCACGACCTCGGCGGCGCGGTCAAACGGATTCGCGGCCCTCTTCCCCTTCGGTGCCTGGGCGCGGGCCAGACCGCCCGCAAACAGGGCAAACGCCGTCGATCCCAAGACAAATTCACGTCGCTTCATCGCGTCTCCTCCTCATCTGAAGATGAACACCGTGCCGCCCCGGCGGACCATCAGCGCGCGCACCGCGCAGACCATATGCGAACAGATCTTCATGACGTGGAGATTATCGCATAAGATTCCACGGGAGACTTGCACAATCGGGCTAAGAAAATGTACAATCGGACCACGCGCGCCCGGCGGCGCCCTCATCGCGGCGTCACGATCTTGATTGAATCGAACGCGGCCTCGTAGACCGCTGCGGGGGTGTTGCGGACATCGACGCGCAGCATCATGTAGTCGATCGTCTTGCCGACGCTCCCCGTCAGCCGGACGCGGACCTCGGCCCACTCGCCTTTCCGCAGCGGCCGGGAGGGCCATGACGGATACGGGGAGGTGCGCATGAGCGAGCCGTCCGTGAAATGGAAGTCGAAGGCAATGCGCTGCGCGGAATCGACGGCATCCGTCAGGGGCCGGATGCGGTACGAAACGAACGTGTTCTCGTAGACCGGGATCGCGAGGCCCTTGAGGAACTCGGCATAGGCGTTTGAATGCGGCACGCCCTTGAGGGCCGCGCGGAAGCGGTAGGTCTTCCCGAAGACGTGCGTACACCACGACGAGACGTCGCGGATCGAGCCGTACTTCCCGACGACATGCTCGCTGGGGCGCACCTTCTCGAAGTCGACCACCAGATCGACGGGCGGCTGCGACGGCCGGGGCAGCCTGGGATAGGCATACGCGCCCGAGTCGACAAGCTCCACCTTCGCCATGTCCCCGATGCGGAAGCACTCCTCCCCCAAGACGTGCGCGAACCGGAAATCGGCGAAGCGGAAGCGCCCGCTCCTGAGATCCGCCCCTTCGGAAAGCGAATTCGCCATCATGAAGTCCGCCACGCCCTTCCCCTCGCCGATCACCGAGGGCTTCGCCACCCAGAACTGGCAGACGCCGAACATCGACCGCCCGGCATCCTCCTTCGCGAAATGGACGCCGGCGCTCTCAAGCCCCGCGTGCGTCTCGAACGGCGTCAGCTGACAAAGCGCCGCCCTCAGTTCCGAGTCCTTCTCCTGCGCGATCTCCATGCAGCGCCCCCCCGTGTCCGTGCCGTGGATGACAAGCGAGGCCCGGTTCTTCCCGAAGAACGAGATGCCGTCCCGCGCGGCGTAGACGAAGGTGCTGAGGATCCGCTCGTCGGCGCAGTCGCGGAACACATGCGCCTCAAGCCGCCTGCGCATCCACTGGCTGCCCGGCGTGTAGGCAGGGCGGGGCTTTCCGAAGCCGGCGGGAATCTCCCCGTCGACGCGCGGGAGATCCCTGGGCAGGCGCGAAGAATAATGGGGGTTCAGCTGGGTGTTCTCCACCCATCCAGCCGTCCGGCAGTTGCCCACGAAGAGCCCGCGGCGCAGCGCGTTCCCCGAAAGGTAGGCGATGCGGTGGCCGTCCGACGGGAAGCTCGCGAAGTCGACCGCCTGCCAGGCGTTGGCGATGTTCACGTCGGCGATCCAGCACGCCGGCCCCAGCGAGCGGACCGTCCACGGATAGGGGAGCGGATCGTACCGGGGGTTCTCGGGATACCAGACCGACAGCCCGCGGAGGCCGGCCCCCGGCTCAAGCCGGACAAACGGCGTTCCCGCCTCGTCGCCCTTGCCGCAGCACACGAGAAGCATCGTGCCGCCCGACACGGTATGGTGCGGCGTCGCGCAGTTGCCGCGCAACTCCACGCCCGTCGGCACCGTCACGCCGCGCCGGAAGGCGTACTGGCCGCCGGGCAGGTACACGGTCCCCCCACCGGCGACCCGCGCGGCATCCAAGGCCCGTTGAAGCGCGCCCGCGTTGTCCCGATTCGTCGCCGCCACGCCATAGTCCGTCGCGACGAAAAGCCGGTCCGAATCGGGACGGGGCCAGACCATCGGCCGGTGGCGCACAGGCGCCCCCTCCCCGTCCCGCACAAGGAACGTCGAGAGGGGCGAGCCGTCGTTGACGGGCGCCTTCCCCCCGAAATCGCACGCGAGGAGCTGCACGACCGAATGGAAATTCGTGAGGGCGTGGACAGACGCGCCGCAGTCGCGGAACGTCGCGTCGTACACCCCCACGCCGACCTCGTTGAGTTCGTCGACCTCAAGCCCCGTCCCGCAGCGCAGGAACGAGCACTCCGCCATCACCGCGTTGGAAAGCCCCCGCCGGACGCCCCTCGTGAACCGGCAGCCGACCTTGTAGTCCTCGACGGAAAGCCGCCACACGTTCTCCCAGTCGCTGCGCCCGACGTGGAAGCCGACCGTATCGCGGCCTTTCAGGTACGCGCGGAGGTCCGCCTCGGCCGGCGCGCCGGGGAGCCCGCTCGCGGACCAGAACCGCGGGGCGATCCGCACGTCCTCCGTGCGCCCCGTGTCGCTCGTCGCGTCGATGAGCACGCCGCGCTTCAGGGCGCAGATGCGGACGTTCATGAACGTGTGGAGTTCGTTCCAATGCGGGCCGATCGAGATCGCCTGCCAGGCGTTGACGAACGTGCAGTCCCGGATGGTCTGGTGCTCGGGGACTGCCGCAGGCTTCAGGGCGTTCATGACCGTCCAGGGATACGGCTTCGGGTCGGCAAGCGTCTGCTCGGGGTAGAAGAAGCAGAGCCCCTGGAGGCCCGACGCCGCGTTGAGCTGGAAGGCGGGCGTCCCGCCTTCATCTCCTTTCCCGAACAGGATGTCGAAGCGCGTGGACGCCTTCACGTCGCCGGGGAGGTAGTCGCCCTTCAGGGTGACATTGGGCGGCAGGATCAGCGGCGTGGCGATGCGGTAGACGCCCGCCTTCAGGAACAGCGTGCCGCCCTCGGCCTTTCCAAGCGCGTCCATCCGCCTCTGGATCTCGGGCGCGGCGTCCATTTCCGCCGCCGGAGGCCCCATCACATCGTCGGCGACGACGACTTCCCAGGTCGGATGCGCCGTCCTGACGACCGTCGCGACGGCCAGCATCAGCAGGTTCATGCCCATTCTCCATTCCTCCCCGTCATTCCGCCGCACCCGTTTCCGCCCGCGTCGCCATCTCGACCCGCACCGTCGCGCCGCGCACGATGTCCTCGTGGCGCAGCGGCTGGAGGGCGCCCTTCGTGCGCCGCCCGTTCACGGAAATGCTTCGGATGTATTTTGCGTCAGGCGACGCCGCCGGCGCCTCCAGGACGAAGTCGTTCCCGTTCTCATGATGGATCGTGACCTTCTTGAAGACGGGCGACCCCCATTGGTACTCGGGCAGCCCGGGCGTGACCGGGTAGAAGCCCATCATCGAGAAGACCGCGTACGCGCTCATGCCGCCGCCGTCCTCGTCGCCGCACATGCCCATGCGGTCGTTGCGGAACCAGGCTTCCAGCGTCTTGCGGACGAGCTTCTGCGTCTTGTCGGGGCGGCCGCAGAAGTTGTAGAGGTAGGGGATGTGGAAGCTCGGCTCGTTGGCCATCGTGAAGACGCCCATGAGCCCCGTGCAGCTGTCGGGCATCTGGCCCGCGAAACGCCACCGCGAGCCAACGGACGTGTTCAGCATCTTGTCGAGCTTCGCCTCCATCGCCCTCTGGCCGCCAAACAGGGCGAGAAGGCCGGGCAGATCATGCTGGACGTCCCAGACGTAGGTCCACGCATTGTTTTCCGTGTAGTAGTGGCGCGCGCCGTCCCCGCCGCAGAGCATGTAGTCGAAAGGTTCGATGAACCGTCCGTCCTTGTCCCTGGGGTGGAAGAACTGCGTTTTGGGGTTCCAGAGCTTCGCATATCCCCTGGCGCGGGCGTCGTACTTGTCCAGCCGCGCGCCCGGAATGCCGAGCTCGCGCCCGTATTCGGCGATCGCCCAGGCGTCGAGCGACGCGCCCAGGGTGAGCGAGACGCACTGGCGATGCTCCCAGCGCCGATCCACGCCCTCCACCCATTCCGGCTGGTTGGTCGGAAGCCCCGGATAGTAGCCGTTCGCCTTGTAGAACCGGTCGAGTTCGGTCAGGGGGCCGCGGTACCAGGGGACCAGCGACTCCGTCTCCTCGGTATGGTCGATGATCTCAAACGCCTTCTCCGCGTCGAAGTTGCGGATCCCCTTCCGCCAGGCGTCGAGGATCATCACCGACGGGTGGCGGTTCACCATCGAATGGCGGTCGCCGGCGATGCAGGGGAAGACGGGCATCCACCCCTCCTTGTTTTCGAGGCCCATGCGCACATAGCTCTGCAGCTTGTCGCCTTCGGCCCGCGGCCGGAGGATCGTCATCAGCGGATGCGCCGCTCGGTAGGTGTCCCACGACCAGTCGTCGACGTAGTAGTCCGAGCCGTCGGCGTCGTGGACCTTCCCGTCGAAGCCCCGGTAGCGGCCTTCCTCCGTCACGTTCACCATGCGCTCGTAGGTCCGCCAGAGCGCGGTGTAGAAGACCACCCGCTCGTCGGCGCTGCCGCCTTCGACCTCGATCTGCCCGAGCGTCCGGTTCCAGACGGCCTTCGCCTCCGCCGCGACACGGCCCAGATCGTGGTCCTTCTGCTCCGCCTCAAGGTTCCGCGCCGCCTGGTCGGACGACAGATAGGAGAACGCAAGGCGCAGGCGCACCGTCGCGGGGCGCTCGGGGAACGAAACGACCGTCTTCCCCGCCACCGTCTCGACGGCGGACGGCAGGGTGTCGAACTCGCCTCGCAGGAACACGTCCGCATGGATGTCGCCGCGGTAGTTGCCGTAGACGTCCATCGCCTCCAGCGTCCGCCCCGAGACCTTCACGTGCCCGTGTTTGCGGTCCTTGGTCCAGAGCACGAGCGCATGCGGCCCCGGGCGCTCGAAGCTGAAGGCGAAGACGCCGCTCTTCTCGCCCGGCGCGACGGACATCTCCACCCCTTCGCCGTCGAAGAAGACGTTGTAGGAATAGGGCGTCGCGTGTTCCTGGTCCCACGTCCCGAGCCAAGGGGCCTTCACGTTGCCGCTCTTCGGATAGAACGGGAACACGCCGGGGTCGCGATGGCCCGGCACGAAGAAATGGCAGGCCGCGAGCCGGTCCTCGGTAAACAGCCCCGCCGGGCCGTTGAAGCGGAACATCCCGTTCGGGCGCTGGACCGTCCGAAACGTCGGCACCAGCATGTGGCTGATGCTGCCGATGCCGGCATTGACGTATTCGACCGGCCCGGCGGCGGCGGCGGACAGCGCGAGCAGCGCGAAGGCTTTGGCAAGTGTGTGGCGCATCGTTCTCTCATTCCTTTGTGCTTGATGTTTCCGGGGCGGCCGTCCGGCCCTACTTCAGGATGATGTACAGCCCCCGCGCCAGGAACGTCGCGCGAAGGGCCTGGCGGCCATTCGGCAGCGTCACCACGGAAAGGGCCGCCGCGCCGGACGGATGCGGATTCCCCAAGGCGTCCCTGAAGGCGACCGGCGCCCAACGGGCGGCGCTGCCGGCAACCGCGTCCGCCGTGAAGAGGTCGACGAAGGCCCCCTTCGGCGGCTTCAGCGACGCATCGACCGCGAGGACGACCGAGGCCGCCGCCGGCAGCGTCAACGTGCCGGCGACGTCGACCGCCGTGGCGCCGTCCGCGCCACGGTAGGCCGCGTCGACGACCGCGTTCTCCGCGAGGCGGAGGCCGCCTTCGACCGCGCCCGCGCCCGACGCGGCGAAATGCCCGACGGCAGCGACGGGCCCAAGCGCGACGGCCGCGCGGTCGCCGAGGGTCAGCGACGCGAGCGTCGGCGGCGCGGCGGCGCCGATGTCCGCCGTGTTCCACTTGCGCACGAGGGCCTGCCGCACGGCAGCCCGTTCATCCGCGCCGAGGGAGCGGTCGAAAAGGACGACCTCGCCGTATTTCTTTCCGCCGGCCACGTAGGCGCGGTCCGCGCACAGCGTCTGGACGCGCGCGCAGTTCACGCCCGGCCTGACCGTCGAGAAGTCGTTCGTGATCGCGAACGAAATGACATGGTAGCCCGTCCCCGTCGCCGCGTAGTCGGCCCACGTGTAGGTCCAGATGTCGATCGGGTCATCGTCGACGCGCCACGCGCACGCGCGCTTCAGGCAGGACAGCGAGTGGTCGATGTCCTGTGAGACGTTGATGAGGTGGGTTGCGTCGGGATGGAAGTGCCAGACGTCCCAGCCGCCGAGGATCGGCGAGTAGGCGCTGCTCTTCAGGACGAGGAAGCCCTCGCGCACCAGCAGATCCCGGTCGAAGCAGAGCGCCTTGCCGGCGTTGGGGTAGTTGTCGTACGCCGTCTTGTCCCCGTCGGCGACGCCCCAGGTCGTCGTCGCGCCGAAGTCGACGACCGGCAGGCCGTTCTGCGCCCCGTCGAGCCGCGTCGGCGCGTCCGCATAGCGGGCGAGGTCCCTCTCGGCGCAGGGATGGCCCGCGCCGCGCACGTCCTTCCAGCGGACGACCTTCGCCGGGTCCGAGGCGTCGTACTCGAACGTCGAGCCGTCTGCGGCATCGAGGTGGACGAGCGCCTGCGACATCGTCATCGACGCGCGCGGCGCAAGCACGCAGGCACCCTCGGCGACGGTGAGCGCGGTCGCGTTCGGGGGCAGGACGGTCGTCAGCCGCCCCGCGCCGGCCTTGGTCAGGCCGGAAGACGCGGCCGCCACGTCCGGGACGGAGAGGTCGACGTCGGTTTCAAGGCGCGCGTCCACGCCCGCCGCGAAGCGGACCGACGCGATCTGCGGCTCCCGAGCGTACGGATGGTCGGCATTGAGCCACTTCTTCATGAGATAGGCTTCCGTATCGCGGCGCTCCTGCTCGGAGAGCCGGCGGTCGTAGACGATCCATTCGCCGAACTCCACGCCGCCGATGCCGTGGGGATGGGCGTCCTGGATGCCGATGGCGTTCACGTGCGTGCGGTCCGTCGCCGAGAACCTCAGGACGACGAACGCGCCGTACGTCCCTGCGGTGTCGAACGCATATTCAAACGGGTTGACGGGGAGGCCGTTGACCGTCCATTCGCCCGAGCGCATCTGCAGGGAAAAGCGGCGGTGCAGGATATGGTAACGGTCCGGGTAGATGGTCGTCGCGATCGTCGAGCCGAAAGGGTAGATGCAGTACTTCCCCTTGACGACGGCAAAGCCCTCAAAGACATTGCCGCTGCCCGGCGTCGCGTCAGCGGATGGCAGGACGAGCGCCGCCGCCGAACCATAGCCGCCATTTGTGATGGCGTTTGGATCCAGCCGCTCGCCAAGGGAAAGAACCGGGCGCCCGTTCAGGGTTCCCGAAAGGAACGGCCGCGCGGGAGACGTCGGGACGGGAGGTTCGGCGTTTCGCTCCCTGAGTTCAAGCCGGTCCGCCGTCATCGGCACGGCGGCATGCGTGCCGTCGTTCTGGTCCCTTATCTCCGTCACGAAGTTGGTGCCGCCCTCGTTCACGACCGTCAGCGAGGCCGCGTCGCCGACGTCGAAGTGGTAGAGCGGGTTCGGTGCCGGGGCGGCATCCGCGGCGGGCGCCGGGCCCTTGCGGAAGGCGACCGCGCCCTCCTGCACGTCGACCGAGACGGCCCCCGTCGCGGCACGCCCGCAGATGCCCAGCACGTCGAGCCTTCCGGCGCCTGTCTTGGCCAGCCTGGCCCCCGTCGTCAGCTGGTTGACCTTCACGTTCTCCCCTTCGGGGACGGAGAGGGCGGTCTCGTCCGAGAGGGCGAGGTGGTTGAGGTCCGGGTCCGCGCATGCGTCGCGGCCGAGCCATTTCCGCATCAGGTAGGTGTTGACGCATTGCCGCTCGGCATCGGCGAGAGGGCTTGTGAAGCCGATGAACTCCGCGACGACGACGCCCCCGATGTGCGTCCTGCCACGCCGAGCGAACGCGCCGATCGTCGATTCGGGGCTCTGGGCGTTGCCGTCCTTGGCGCAGTCGATCGAGACGACCTTCAGGTTCTTCCCGCCGACGGGGAACGTCGAAGGCACGAGGCGCCCGTTGACGCGCACGTCCCGTGCGCCGCGGGTTACCGCGCCGGAGTTGAGGATCGCCCCCGTGCGGGGGATGAGGTTCCTGCCCCCGTCATAGCTCTTCGCCCTGTTGTAGTCGCCGCGGGGGAAGCTGTCGTTATGGCTCTCGGAGAAGACGCACTGGCGGCAAAGGGGGTCGTTGTCGCCGAAGACGATGAACGCCTCCGCGAAATTGGCACGGGCCTCCACGAACTGGAGCGCGGCCGCGCCGCTCGTCTCCAGGTCGGCGTCGGTCGTCGCGCGGTAGGGGCCGAAGTCGACGACGCCGAGCTTCGTCCGGCTGTACGACGCCACGTAGCGCGGCAACGGCGCGTTCGCGCCGTCGAGGCCGGTCGCGCTTCCGTATTTGTTCGTCGTGAACACCGTCGCGCTGTAATGGGCGTTGGGGGCCGACGCCTTCCACTTCGAGATGCGCCCCGCCGCGTCGAACTCGAAGTTGCCGGGGTCCGACGCGTCGAAGCGGACCCTCGCCCGGGCCAGCACCGCGTCGAGATCGATCCCGGCGCCCTTTTCCTGTTCGTGCAGGACGACCGTGCCGCCCCCCTGCGCCTCCAGGTTCACGAACGCGCCGCCGGTCCGGACGACTTCGAGGTCTCCCGCCCCAACCTTGCGGACCGTCCCCGCGCCGAAGAGATTCGAGACCACCAGCTCCTTGCCGGCGTCGACATGCAGCATGACGCGCCCTAACGCCTCAAGGCGCTGGACGATGGCCGTCGTGTCCGTCCCCGCCGGCGCGAAGGTCACCGTGTCGGCGCGGCAAAAGCGCCACCAGCCGAAGAAGTGCGGCGAGCTGAGGAACGTATACGCCTTCTCGTCAGAGGCCAAGTTCCTCACCTCGTGGACCCACGTCGCGTCGCCGACGAGCCCGAAGCCCGCGCCCCCCAGGCCCGCGCCCACGTTGCCGGGCCAGTTCATGCACAGGAACTTGAGGTGCCGAGGAAGCACGGCGTGCCCTTCGGCCGAGAGCGTCACGACATCGCCGGCTGCGGGCAGGTGCCCATCAACGAAGTTCGCCGCGGATGCGGATTCCGTCCAGCCATTCCACTCTTCCTGGTTGCCGGCCGGCCGGAAGGTCACGTCCTTCGCCGACGCCAGCGCGGACAACAGGGCGAGGGGCAAGGCAATTGTCTTCGAGCGTTTCATGCGCTGCTTCTCCTATGGCGGTTCTTCCGCGCACATTGTACGGGACGCCCCTGCGGCCTGTCAACCAATTGCGGGAACTTTGCGCAATCTATATTAAGGAAGAACGCGCAATCAATGCGTCTGCCGCCAGATGCGCATCGAAACGCCGACGGCCTTCCGGAACGCCTTTCGCAGCGTGGAGACCTCGCCGTAGCCGCACCGGGCCGCGATCTCGGCAATCGATTCGCCGCCCGCGCGCAGCAGCGCCTTGGCGCGCTCAAGGCGCGCGAGGTCGATGGCCCCCTTGATCGTTCCGCCCGTGACCTCCCGGTAGCGGAGTTCGGCGAGCCGCCGCGAACATCCCATGAACGAAACGGCGTCCGAGACGGAGATCCCCTCGCACGCATGCTGCCGGATGAAGTCAAGGACGCCCATCACCCGCGCGTCCCGGCGGCTGTAATGGCTGGTGGACTGCCGATGGACGACGCCGCTCGTGCCGAAGACGCGCTCCTGGCGCCCCAGCCTCGGGTTCTTCAGCCGCGCCGCCAGCAGCTCGGCGGCGAGATACCCCGCCCGTTCAAAGTCCTGGCCGATGCTGGACAACGTCGGCCTGGAGTGTTCGCAGATCTCCTCGTCGTTGTCGACGCCGAGGACCATCACCTCTCCGGGCACGGACAGCTTGAGATTCCGGCAGATGCCGACGACTTCCTCCGAAACAGGGTCCATCGACGTGAAGATCGCGCAGGGCTTCGGAATCCCGGAGAGCCAGCGGCGGAGTTGCGTCGCGCGCTTGACGCGATCCCCTGCCGAACGGTCGTGGAACGCCCAATGGGACTTGCCGTTGATCTTGACCGCCTCGGCAAAGGCGCTCGCGCGCTCGACCTGCCAGAAGAACGGCCTCGTGAACCCCACGAAGCCGAAATTGTCCAGCCCGAGCTTCAACAGCTCCCTTGCCGCAAGCTCCCCCACCGCGCGGGAGTCGGAATGGACAAAATACCGCACGGACTTCGCGGCCTCGGGGTCGAGGTCGATGTAGACGACCGGGATCCTTCTAAAGGCCGACGGGCGAAGCTCGTCGGCCCCGCTCCCGCACTCGGCGATGCAGCCTGCCGGCTTCCAGAAGTCAAGGATCCGCTTCACGGGGACCGACTCGTACATCCGCTCAACGATCTGGATGCGGTAGTTCGTGCCCTTGAAGAAGCGGAACGCCCCGTTCAGGCGCTTGCGGCAGGAGTGCCGCGTCGCGCTCACGAAGAAAAGGACCGTCTTCATCTTCCTCCACGCCGGAAGGGCTGTCGCGCCTTCGCCGCGCCAGCCACCTCCGCCCTCAGAACCAGATCGAGAAGAGCTCGGCGTCCATCGACGCGGGCATGTCCGTGCCGCTCTGGTAGTCGCAGACGTTCACGCGGATCGTCTCGCAGCCCGGCTTGGAAAGCTCCAGCCGCCAGCAACCCCAGGTCATGCCGTCGCCCTTGAGCGGCGTCACGCGCGCGGCATACCCCTTGCCGTTGATGCTCGCCTCGGTGAACATCTCGGCGCGCGTGGCGCCGACGAGACGCGACTTCGCGAGGAGGAGCGGCCCGTGCATCACGTAGGCCGCCGGCGTCGTGCGGAACATCGGGACGAGGTCCGGGTTGTCCTTCCCGTGCAGGTAGCGGTCGTAGATCCAGTGCTTCGGATCGCGCGTGGAGAGCGCGGCCACCGTCTCAAGGCGGTCGACGACGCGCGTGTTCATGTCGAAGTCGAGCGTCCAGGTGCAGCCGTCGGCGGCGACGGCCACGTCCATCTTCGGACACCACGACGGCCGGCGGAAGATCGGCTTCACCGGCTTCGACGTCCGCACGGTGACGCGGCTGCCGACGGGGTAGTTCCCGGAAATCTCGAACGCCACGCCGTCGAGCGTGACCGACGCGTCCTGGTAGACGTTGACGTGGAAGCCGCCCGCGCGGTCGCGCGTCACCGTCACGCTCGCGATGTCCATGAACGTGCGCGGCAGGTTGTTCACGCAGCAGTGGTTGTACGCATAGCCGCACGAGCCGCGGCCGCCGTCGTTCCGGCCCTGCCCGCGCAGGAAGAACGGGCCGTCCGCGCCGCCGCGCCAGATGCCGGCCAGGTAGCCGTTGAAGTAGGCGCGCTCCACGCGGTCGACGTATTTCTCCTCGCCCGTGACGAGGTACAGGTCGATGTTCAGGCGGATCCAGTGGATGATGTCGCACACCTCGTTGTAGGCGGCGCAGAGGCGCGGCGCGCCCCACAGCTTGTCCGCCGCGCCGACGCCGCCGAAGACGTTGGAGTCCGTCCGGTAGAGCGTCTCCGCGATCGCGCGCGCCGTCGCGAGGCAGCGCGCGTCGCCGGTGGCGCGGTGGTACTCGACGAGGCCGGCGAGGCAGCTCATGAACTCGTATGCCTTGGGCCACTGGGAGAGCTTGAGTTCGGGGTACCAGTCGTAGACCGGCCCCGGCCGGAAGGCGTTCCGGAAGAGGTTCGGGCAGGCGTTGTCGTCGCGGTCCCAGTCCTTCAGCGTGTCGGCCGCGAAGGCGAGGTAGTCGGCCTTGCCCGTCTCGGCGTAGAGCATGACGAGCGGCTTGAGGATCGACATCGAGGGCAGGCCGTTCATCTGCGGCGTGCCCGTGTCGCGCAGGCGCAGGTTGCGCCCCTTGAGCATCGCGATGAGCTGGTCCATCTGCCGGACGACCGAATCGAGGATCGCCCTGTCTCCCGTCGCCCTGTAGGCCATGAGCATGCCCCACATCGCGTACTTGCGGTTCCAGATGTTCCACACGGGGTCCCAGCCGTAGACCTTCTTCGTCGCGGCCATGTTGGTGATCGAGACGAGCCCCTTGTCCGCATAGCTGCCGAGATAGCCGTCCGCGTCCTGGTACGCCATCGCGCGGTGGCACTCGTCCCGGACGAAGGCCAGCAGCGCGGGGTCCTGGAGGTAGTCCGCGACGCGGGCGGCGCCCAGCATGAGCTTCCCCCAGAACTCGCCGCGCCACTTGCCGCCCCAGCCGAGGATGTCGTCGTCGCGCTCCCTGAACGCGCGGCGCGCCTCGCCGAAGATGTTCTTCTGCGCGAAGGGCCCCGCGATGCGCTCGCGGATCAGGTCCCGCAGCTTCTCGCCGGGGACGCCCTTGATGCGCACGTCGCGGAGCGGCGGCGTGCGCATCGCGTCCTCGACGCCCCCCGCCGGCAGGAGGCCGGCGGCCGCGAGGCCCGCCAGCGCGACAATCCAGAAACGAACCGATCCGCTTTTCACCGTCACTTCTCCTTCCGCGCGCCGCACGCCGCGCGCTTCGCGTCTTCGAACAGGCCCGGCTTCGGGACGATCTGCCCGTGTTCGGCCAGGACCCTCTTGAGCGCCTCCACGTCGAGCGCCGACGGCGCGATCCGCGCGCGCGCGGCCAGCGCGGCGGCCG
>URIT01000099.1 GCA_900547945.1 uncultured bacterium | reverse complement strand
TTGCGTTCTCTGCGGCTAAACCCCTTTGACTCTGCATAAATATCTCGTTGCACCCGTTGCCGTTCAGGGGGGCTGCATAAAGCCGCTCCCCACCGGCCTGTTCTCAATGCAAAAGAGCCGGATAACCGGCTCTCTGTGCGTCTGAAACCATGGCGGAGAATGAGGGATTCGAAACCCCGGAACCTTTTGTGCATTGAAGCACCCCAATGATCCCGCTTCTCATTCTCAACGCACCGATCAGAGAGTTTTCTCTCTTATGAGACCCCTGATTCTATTGGGTTTCTCTGTTTTCTCTCTGCCGCAAGCTTCAATCCTATAGGACTTCAATCCTCTCCAGCCACTCTGGATGCGAACATCTGAAATTCGGATATGCCGAAATCAACGATCAACGCCATGCTCGTCCATCATATTCTATTGCTCCGGCACTTTCATTACCCAAATCGTTTTCGCAGCTCCAGCTCGGTCATCACGATTACCGGGATTGCTACCACAATTGGCAGAAGAACGCATATTCCGATATCATAAGCAATCATACTCTCTGGATTTAATCCAAGCGACCCTCGTAACCAGCAAGCTCCTGCCGCCAAGGCCAAAGACATGCCCCCCAACACGGTCATCCATTTCGCGCTGTACTTCTGCGCGAAGTTCCAAGCCGACTGACTCTTCATGGAGCGCGTTGTCCGATACCCGTAGGTCATATTAATCTTTTTCGGCGGCCAAATCCAGAAAGCTACTGCCACCGCCACAAGTGCCAACGGACAAATGAAATATGCATATCCCATAACAATCTCCTTGTTAAGCCAGGATATTCATGACGAGATTGACCATCATTTCTTTCTCAGATGGCTTCGACCCGGCAATCATCACCCCCAGCTTTCTGAAAGGCCAACCGGAAGCCGCCGATGCCAGCGAAGAGGTCGATAAACGAGAACTCCGGATTCCTCGGAGGCGGAAAAGGGAATGGTCCCTCAATGGCATCCAACATCCTTGATGTCCTCACAGATTTCATCGAACGTGCCGGAGGAAGAATCTTCACCCAAGGATGCTTCATCCGCCAGAAATCCGACTATCTCATCTCCACCTGGACCTTGAAAAAGTTATAGTCCTTTGCCGCCGATTCGGATATCACAACCCAGCCTCCCGACATCAGCGAAGTCCGAGCCAACAGCGTAAACTTTCTTTTGGACTTTTCCTCGCTCGACAATTCAGGGTGTGTCGTGATCTTCGGCGTTCCGTCAACCATCGAAATCGACGCGGTGAACCTGTCCGTCGCCCTCTTCCCGTTTCGGCCCGAGCGTTCCGCTCGTCCCCGTCATGCCATAGACGCGCGGTATAGACCAGCCTTCCGCCTCGATCTCCGCCAGCCGTTCGTCAACGGTCTTTCGATTCCACCTTGAATCCACAGCAGAACGGAAGACAGGAAACGCCTTTTCACGGGGCACGGCCACGGCGTCTACCGGCGCGCGAAGGCGCGGTGGGCAATGTCGGTGCGATGGAAGGCCCCGTCGAAGGCAATCCTGTCCACGCCCGCATAGGCATTGTCAACGGCCTCGCGCAGGTTTGCCCCCAGACCCGTGACGGAGAGGACGCGCCCACCCGCCGTGACGACCCGTCCGTCCACCATCTTCGTTCCGCAATGGAAGACCAGCGCAGGGTTGTTCTCAAGTCCCGTGATCACCTTCCCCTTCTCGTAGCTTCCCGGATACCCGCCGGAGGCCATGATCACCGTTGCGGCGCAGGCGTCCTTCACGACGACATCCCCGGGCTTCAGGCAACCCGTCGCGGCGTGGAGGAGCGCCGTGGCGAAGTCCCCGCCGAGGCGCGGCAGCACGGCCTCCGTCTCGGGGTCACCGAAGCGGGCGTTGAACTCGACCACGTTCACGGTGGATCCGCTCTTCGCGAGGGGACCGTGCGGATGCGCGTGTTCATCGTTCACCATGAGCCCCGCGTAGAGGATGCCGCGATAGACGATGCCGCGCCGCGCGAGCTCGCGCACGACGGGCATGATGATCTTCTCCTTGATGAGCGGAAGCTTGTCTGCCGTGACCACCGGCGCGGGCGAATAGGCCCCCATGCCGCCCGTGTTCGGTCCTTTGTCGCCGTCGAAGACGCGCTTGTGGTCCTGCGAACTCGGCAGAAGGACGGCATCGTTCCCGTCCACGAGCGCGAGGATCGAACATTCCTCGCCGTGGAGGAATTCCTCGATGAGCACCTCCGCCCCGGCGGCGCCGAACTTGTTCCCCACGAGCATGTCGTCGATCGCGGCCTCGGCCTGTGCCGCCGTCTCCGCCACGACCACGCCCTTCCCGGCCGCCAGGCCGTCCGCCTTGATGACGACGGGGAGTCCGTAGGAGGGTAACGCGGCCTTCGCGGCGGCGGCATCGGTGAACATCTCGGCCTTCCCCGTCGGCACGCCCGCCGCATCCATGATTTCCTTTGCAAAACGTTTGGAGCCCTCCATGCGCGCGCCGGCGGCGACCGGTCCGAACGCCGTGATGCCGACGGCCTGGAGCGCATCGACGAGGCCCTTCACGAGCGGCGCCTCCGGTCCCACGACAACGAGGTCCGGGCGGTTCGCCTCGGCCCAGGCAACGATGCCCGCGATGTCCTCCGCGCCCATCGCGAGGTTCGTCGCGCACGCCGCCGTCCCCGCATTCCCCGGCGCACAGAACAACTCGTGCCCCGCCGCGTCCTGCGCCAACCGCCATGTGATGGCGTGTTCCCGTCCGCCCGATCCAACAACCAGGATTTTCATGGATTTCCTCTTTGTCTCAGAATTCGTTGCTTCAAACCGCTTCGCGTCTGTCGGTAGTATATCAATGTTCGGTTCGGCTTGTAAAGAGGACAGTCATGGCCCAGACCACTTAAGGCCCCCACCTCCTCGGTCGCACAGGAGCGCACCCCTCCCGCTGCTGTGTATAACCGTTCGGACGCCACGCGCCGAGGGCGGCGCGGGTACTTCGCGCGCCCCCCCATCTACATCACCGCTTTACTGCACGCACGAGAACGGCCCCCACCTTAGACATAAAAAGGGCCTCCGGGCGGAGGTGGGAGGAACCGTCCCGGAGGCATACCGCATTTCCTGTTCTTGGGCGCGGCAGAACCCTCAATGAATCGGCCGAAGCCGATCGCAGGATGGGTGTATTGTGTGTCTGTGCCGCATAGTATACTGCCGATTTGTTAGCCGAATGTCAGAACGCGCAATCTATTCTCGTTTTTTTCCCGCAGGGGACAATCCGTCCCTCCGCGCCCCTGCGTTGCCTCCGCGATGCGACGAAATCGCAAAACAAAAGACAGATTAAGAAAGCAAACGCACTTAAACGAAAAAAATCAGACGATTCAACATACCATCGAACGTTTGCCTTCGTGTAGAATAGCGTTCCGGTAATCAAGTAGTGTGAGCCGCAAAGGATACAACGTCCACAAAGCCTTGCGTTCTTTGTTGCAAAGAATCACCGTATTTCGTTGCCGATCTCTAGAACCAAACTCAACGAGAAAGGAGTCCCGTCATGAAACTTCTGCGTTGCGCCCTATGCGGCAAGATCATCCTGCCCGTCAAGGAAACAGCCGCCGAGACCATCTGCTGCGGACAACCCATGCGCGAACTCGTGCCGAACACGTCGGACGGCGCGCAGGAAAAGCACGTCCCCGTCTCCACCGTCGAAGGGAGGACCGTCCAGGTGACGGTCGGCTCGGTGGCGCACCCCATGCTCGCCGCCCACTTCATCGAGTGGATCGCCCTTGAAACCTCAGCGGGCAGCCACTGCCGACGCCTTGCCCCCGGCGATGCCCCGCAGGCGACCTTCACGCTCGCCCCCCAGGAAACGGTCAAGGCCGTCTACGCCTTCTGCAACCTCCACGGCCTCTGGAAGAGCTAGATGCGCCGGGAAGCCGACGACTCAGAACTCATACAGGGCGCTCGGCTCGTCCTGGGCGAGGGCGGCGAGCGTGATATCCGCGCGGTGGAGATCCCGCAGCGCGCGCGCCATCGCCTCCACGGCCAGGTAGTCCGCATTGCACTGGCTTGAAAGGTGTGCCAGCAGAAGCGTGCGGAGATTCTGCGGATTCAGTTCGCGGAGCGCATCGGCGGCCTGGTCGTTCGAGAGGTGTCCGCTCCGTCCCCGAATACGCTGCTTGAGCGATTCGGGACGGTCGGAGCGGGCGAGGAGTTCAGGGTCGTGGTTGGATTCCAGGACCGCGCAGGTCGCACGCGCCAGCGCCTCCTTTGCGGGGAGCGTCACGACGCCCATGTCCGTTCCGACAAAGAGCGAAGACGCGCCGTCCCCGATCAGGTAGCCGACGGCGTCCGCCGCGTCGTGCGGCACCGAGAAGGAGGAGATGGTCAACCCGCCGACCGCGAACGCCGCCGCCGTCTCGAACGTACACCAGCCGTCTTCCACGCCGGTCACGGACGCAATGGCGTCCGCCGTCTCGCCGTTTGCGTAGAGCGCCGCCCGCGGGTAGCGCCGGTGGAACGTCGCGATGCCCGCGCAGTGGTCGCTGTGGTCATGCGTGAAGAGAACGCCGTCGACCGCGTCGGGAGAAAGCCCGCATGCGGCCATGCGCTTCGTCAGTTCCCGACAGGAAAGCCCGCAGTCCACCAGCAGCAGTTTCCCGCCGCCGCGCACCGCGAGGCAATTTCCCTTCGATCCGCTTCCAAAGACCCGCAGTTTCATGAACGGTCCGAACGCTGACGCCTACGCATGGATCCGCGCGTTGGCCGCTTCGACCTTCTCCGCGAGCTTCGCCTTGTGGGCGCGGAACTTCCCGCGGAGGACCGGGTCGGCCGTGCCGAGAATCTGGACGGCGAGGAGCGCCGCGTTCACGGGGCCCGCGCTACCGCAGGCCACCGTCGCCACGGGCACGCCCGAGGGCATCTGCACCGTCGCGTAGAGCGCGTCGAGTCCGTTGAGGGCGCCGCCCGCCACGGGGATGCCGATCACGGGCAGGACGGTCCCAGCCGCCAGCACGCCCCCAAGATGCGCCGCGCCGCCGGCGGCGGCGATCACGACCTTGAGGCCGCGTTCTTCCGCCGCCCGCGAATAGTCGAGTGCAAGCTCCGGCGTACGGTGCGCACTGATGACGCGCGTTTCGTAGGGCACGCCGAAACCGTCCAGCGTGTCACACGCCTTCTTCACGAGGGGCCAGTCGCTGTCGCTGCCCATCACAATGCCCACGAGGGGCTTTTCACTGTCCATGATCGATCCTTTTCCTAAACGTGTTGGATGACAGTATACCATCGCCGATGGCGTGCATCAAACGAATCGAGGGGCACGGTCGCGCAGGAGCGCGGCCCTCCCGTTTCGGACGTTCGGACGCCACGCGCCGGGGCTAGGCGAGGAGGGCGTCGACGAGCGGGGCGAGGTCGGGGCATTCGAGCGATTCGACGGCCCCCCGGTCGACGGCGGCGGCGAACGCGGGGTTGATCGGCAGACGGCACGCGACCGGGATGTGGTGCCGGGCGGCGAGTTCGTCCACGCGGCTCGGGCCGAAGATATCCAGCCTCTTCCCGCAGTCGGGGCAGGTGAAGTAACTCATGTTCTCGACGAGGCCGAGGACCTTCTTCTCCAGCATCTCCGCCATGCGCACGCTCTTCTCCACGATCATGCCCACGAGTTCCTGCGGCGAGGCGACGACGACGACGCCGTCCACGGGCAGGCTCTGGAAGACCGTGAGCGGCACGTCGCCCGTTCCCGGGGGCATGTCGACGAACATGATGTCCACGTCGTCCCAGAAGACGTCCGTCCAGAACTGCTTCACCGCCCCGGCGATCACCGGGCCGCGCCACACGACGGGATCGCCCGGGTTCTCCACGAGGATGTTCAGGGACATGATGCGCACGCCGCCCTTCGAGACGCACGGCACGATGCCGTTCGGTCCGTTGACCGTGCCGCCCGAAATGCCGAACGCCCGGGGAATCGACGGCCCCGTGATGTCCGCGTCCAGCACGGCGGCCTTCAGTCCGCGCTTCGCCGCCGCCGCCGCGAGCAGGCACGTCACGAGGCTCTTGCCCACGCCGCCCTTGCCGCTCGCCACGGCGACCACCTTGCCCACGCGCGACCACGGATTGAGCTTCGCCCGGAAGTCCGGCTTGCCGCCCTCCCGCTCCGAGCAGCTCTTGCCGCAGTTTTCACAGTCATGCGTACAGTCTTCCGCCATGTCCATTCGTCCTTTCTTCCATTTTTCCGGGCCCATCAGTAGATGAACAGCATCTCGCGGTACTTCGGGAGCGGCCAGCGGCCGTCGTCCACGAGGTATTCGAGCGCATCGACCGTGCGGCGCAGGTCCCCCATCGCGGCGATCTGCCCGGCGGTGTCGCCCTTGGCGAGGGCCTTGCCGAGCCGTTCGCACTTGACGTGCAGGTCGTCGAGTCCCGCGCCCAGCTTGAGCGAAAGCGCCTTGAGGCCCGTCACGCCGACCTTGAGGCCGTCCTTCTTCGCGAGGGAGATCGCCGTCGCAAGCTTCGAGAACTCGTCCGCGACGACGGGACGGATCATCGAGCGCGCGATCTCCAGGGCGATGCCGCCCTCGATGCGGATGCGCCGCTCGTAGTCCTCCAGGGCGATCTCGTGGCGGCTTGCAAGTTCCATGCGCGTGAGAACGCCGTATTTCTCGAAGATCGCCTGATTGGCCGGCACGCACAGGGGCTCGATGGCGGCGGGCGTGTCGGCGAGGTTGGGGAGACCGCGCCGGGCGGCCTCCTTCGGCCAGTCCGCCGAATAGCCGTCGCCGCTGAAGAGTACGCGCCGGTGCTTGCGGATGAGGCGCTGGAGAAGCTTCTGGAGGTTCGCGTTGAAGTCGCCCGGCATGGCCTCGATCTTGTCGGAGATGGCGTCCATCGACTCCGCGACGATCGTGTTGAGCACCATCTGGTTCATCGCGCAGTTGTGCGAGGCGCCGGGGGCGCGGAACTCGAACTTGTTGCCCGTGAAGGCGAAGGGCGAGGTGCGGTTGCGGTCCGTCGTGTCCGGCGGCAGCGGCGGCAGGGTGTCCACGCCAATCTTGAGCCGGGCACGTCCGGAGGTCTTCTCGGCCTTGCCCGTCTCGATCTCGCGCATGACGGCGGACAGCTCGTCGCCGAGGAAGATGGAGATGATCGCGGGCGGCGCCTCGCTCGCGCCGAGGCGGTGGTCGTTGCCCGCGCCGGCGGTTGCGGCGCGCAGGAGGTCGGCGTGCAGGTCGACCGCGCGGATGATGGCGGAGAGGACCGTCAGGAAGATCGCGTTCTCCTTCGGGTTCGAGCCGGGGTTGAGCAGGTTGCGCCCGCCGTAGGCGATGGACCAGTTGCAGTGCTTGCCGCTGCCGTTGACGCCCTCGAAGGGCTTTTCGTGGAGGAGGCAGACGAGGCCGTTGCGCTCGGCCGTCTGGCGCAGCGTCTCCATGACGAGCATGTTGTGGTCGACGGCGAGGTTGAGGTCCTCGAACGTCGGCGCAAGCTCGAACTGCGCGGGTGCGACCTCGTTGTGGCGCGTCTTCGCCGGGATGCCGAGCCGCCAGAGGCGGTCCTCCACCTCGTTCATGAACTTGAGAATGCGCGGGCGGATCGAGCCGAAGTAGTGGTCGTCGAGCTGCTGGTGCTTCGCCGAAGCGGCGCCGAAGACGGTGCGGCCGGTCTGGAGCAGGTCGGGGCGGAGCAGGTAGAAGTTCCGGTCGACGAGGAAATACTCCTGTTCCGCGCCGAGCGTGACGGAGACGTGCGCGTCGCCCGGCAGACCGAAGTGCGCGAGGAGGCGCCGCGTCGCCTTCGTGAGGGCCTGCACGGAACGGAGGAGCGGCGTCTTGGAGTCCAGCGCCTCGCCCGTGTAGGAGCAGAACACCGTGGGGATACAGAGCGTCGCGCCGTTCGCATGGCGCTTGATGAAGGCGGGGCTCGTGGGGTCCCAGCTCGTGTAGCCGCGCGCCTCGAAGGTGGAGCGGAGGCCGCCGGACGGGAAACTGGAGGCGTCCGTCTCGCCGCCGATGAGGTTCCTGCCGCTGAAACGCTGGACGGCCTGCGCCGGACCGGCCGGCTCCAGGAAGGCGTCGTGCTTCTCGGCCGTCCCCCCCGTGAGGGGCTGGAACCAGTGGGTGAAGTGCGTCGCCCCCTTCGAAAGCGCCCAGTCCTTCATCGCGTGCGCCACGTCGTCGGCGATGGAGGGGTCGAGCGGCTTGCCGTCGTTGACGGTCGCGAGCAGCTTGGCGGCGGTCGCCTTGGGCAGGTACGCCCGGATTTCCTTCTCGCCGAAAACGTCCTCCCCGTAGGTCTCCAGGGACGTGTCGGGCGGCAGGGACGCCACGGGCGCAGCCGGGACGTTGGCGGCAATCGCGTCGATTGCGTGGATGCGGTTATTCGGATTCATGGGACTGGATAGTATACACGAAATTTCCGTTTTCCGGGCGATTCCGGGCGCGCCGGTCTCACCGCGCGAAGAGTCCCGTGCGCCACTCGCCGATCAGCTTCGAGGACACCTCGCGGAAGCCGCGCGCCGTGTAGGCCGCCCGAACCTCGGAATAGACCTCCTCCAGGATGCCGGAGAGGATGAGGCGCCCACCCGGCGCGACGAGCGGCGCGATCTCCGCCGCAAAGCGCACGAGGACGGGGCCGAGGACGTTCGCCGCCACCACGTCGAACGGGCGGTCGCCCGTCCGGTGGACGCCCGGCAACGTCGACTTGTTGCACAGATCCCCACGCACGAAGCGGATCTCCGCGCCCAGCCCGTTCTTCGCCGCGTTCTCGTTCGCGTTCTCGACGGCATCGGGGTCGATGTCGAACCCCGCCACGTCGCGGAACCCCTCCAGCTTCGCCGCGATCGCGAGGATGCCGGAACCGCAGCCGACGTCCAGGAAGGAACGGTCCGCATTTTCAACGGCCAGTTCATCGATGTATTCGAGGCAGGCGTGCGTCGTCGCGTGCTGGCCCGTGCCGAACGCCATGCCGGGGTCAAGGATCAGCACCCGGGGAGCCGGGGAGCCCGCCGTCTTCGCCGCGAAGCCCGCCAGCTCCCATTCGGGGACGATCGCGAGACGGGGCGAGATCACTTCCGTCCTGAAGTGCTTGCGGTAGGAGAGTTTCCAGTCCTCGTCCGGAATCGAGCCCGTTTCGGGTTTCAGGTCCACGCCGACGATCTCCCCCGCCGCCACGAGCGCCGCCACCGCGCGCGGCGCATCGGCGGAATCCGGGAAGAAGATCTGCATCGTCGTCCGCACATCCTCCACGTCACGGTACGAGGACAAAATGAAATCCCCTCCGTCGAAGACCTCGAAGAGGGGATTCACGTACCGTTCGTCGACCGAACAGGATACAACCGTCATGAAACGACCTATTCGGCCTTCGCCTCGGCCTTCTTGGCGAGCATCTTCTTGACCGTCGTCGGGCGCTGGACGAGCACGCGCACGTTCTCGTCGCTCATGAGCTTGACCTCTTCCTCGCCCAGACCGAACTTGACGAGGCGCTGGCGCTGCGCCTTGACACGACGCGCCTTGCCGGCCGGCGTCTTGCACGGACGAACGTGGGACTCTTTACGGAGTGTACGACCTGTACCCATTTTTGTGAACCTCTTCTTTCTTCAAAAAATTGAGATGGTATTATGCCGTTTTCGGACTCGAAAATCAAGCCCGAAATCGATAAAAATGCATGGTCCCCCTACTTCACCTCGTGGCACCAGCCGTGGCGGTCCGGCAGGTCGCCGTACTGGATGCCCTGGATCGTGTCGTACAGCCTCTGCAGGGTCGGGTCGACCGTCTCCGGATCGGAGATCTTGATGACCTGGTCGCCGCGCGTAATCTCCCACACGGGCGTGATCACCACCGCCGTGCCGAGCGCCGCCACCGCCTTGAACTTCTTCAGTTCCGTGTAGGGCACCGGCCGGCATTCCACCTTGATGCCGAGGTCCTTCGCGCACTGCTTGAGGGACATGTTCGTCACGGACGGCAGCACCGAGCAGCTGTCGGGCGTCACGTACACGCCATCCTTCGTGATGCCCGCGAAGTTGGACGTCGCGAACTCCTCGATGTACTTGTGGCTCTTCGCGTCGAGGTAGAGTTCGACCGGCCACCCCTCCTTCTTCGCCTTCTCGTGCGCGAAGATGCCGGCCGCGTAGTTGCCGCCCACCTTCACGTCGCCCATGCCGTGCGGCGCCGCGCGGTCCCACTGGTCGAAGATCACCGCGCGCACCGGCTTCAGCCCGCCCTTGTAGTAGGCGCCCACCGGCATGACCATGATCATGAACGTGTACTCCTTTGCCGGGGCGACGCCGATCTGCGGCCCCGTCCCGATCAGAAGCGGACGCAGGTACATCGATCCACCCGTCCCATACGGCGGCACGAACTCGGCGTTCTTCCTCACGACCTTCTCGCACGCATCGAGGAACATCTCCACCGGCACCGGCGCCATGCACGTGCGCTCCGCCGTGCGGTACATGCGCTTCGCGTTTTCGTCGGGACGGAAAATCGCGATTTTCCCGTCCTTCTGGCGGAAGCACTTGATCCCCTCGAAGCACTCCTGGCCGTAGTGGAGGCAACTCGCCCCGATGTGCATCGTGATGGCGGGTTCCTTCACGAAGCTGGGCTTCGACCACTTGCCGTTCTTCCACGTATAGCGGATGTGGCAGTTCACGTCGGAGAACCCGAACCCGAGTTTGCTCCAGTCAATATTCGGCGCCGCTTTCTTGGCCATGACAACATTTCTCCTTGCTGGGCGCATATTCTAGCCCTTTTCCGCGTTCCCCGCAATCAGAAAGTGGCGGGCAAGAGGACGAATCATGATTTTTTACAGGAGCCTAAAGCTCCTCCGGCGCGCGGGACGCCTTTACGGGCATTGCATTTCCATCTCCAGATAGATCATATCTTTTAGCTGTATCCCATCTTCAAATATTGGATGGTCGTAGTTGTCGATGAAAAAGTTTTTTACGCGGTGGCTTTCCCGGAAACCGCAATTTTTATAGAAAGATATCGTAAGCGGAGTCTCGCCCGTGCCGACCAGCAGCCGACGGCAGCGGCGGCCGTATCTGGCGCAAATGAATTCGATCATCTTCCGGCCGTAGCCCATCCGCTGATATTGCGGCTTCACGGCGAGGTTTTTAATCTCGCAGACTCCCCCGCCCTCCTCCGTCACCACGCAGACGGCACGCAGTCCGCCGTCGTCAAGGGCGAAGAGCTCGCCGCGCCACAGATACCTGTCTATCATGTCCTGCTGTTCGTCGGCAAGCAGCAGCAGTTCGAGGTACTTTCTCTTATCCTCTTTTTCAACAAGTTCGATTTTCACGTTGCCGCCCCATTCTTGGAAAAGTCACGCCTGCGCCGCTTGGGGCTCTGCCTGCGCCAGAAGGCCCATCGCGCAAAGCCTCGCCGCCGGCAGCAAGACATCCCCGCCGTAGGTAAGCAAGCGCATGGCAATCAAGATGAGGCAAGAGCTGTCTGGCAAGTGCGAGCGTGTCGCACGTCTCAATGCCCTCTGGGAAAAGGCAAATGTCGAACTTCTCACACTCCTGGCTTAACATCCGCATGTCGAATTTGTTGTTGTGCGCCACGAGCAGTGCGTCGCCTCCAAGAAACTCGAAGAACCGACGCATGGCCTCTTCCGGCGAGATCCCATGCCCGGCGAGGAAATCCGCCGAAAGGCCGTGTACGCTCTCCGCATGCGGATTCATCTCGCAAGTAGGGCAGATGTATTCACTGAATGTACGCATCAATTCACCACACGTATATTCCATGGCGGCAATCTGGCAGATTTCATCGTAGCGAGAGCAACCGGTCGTTTCGGTGTCAAACACGACCACCCGGCCGCTCGCCGCATACTGGCGAAACGTTTCCAGGCTGGTTCCGTTCTTTCTCATGTCTACCTCATCGCACATTCCATTGCCACGAGCGGCTTTCGCTGCGCGCAAGCTCCCCGTACGGGGTCTTGGGGCCGCTTCGCAGCGCGCGCGACGCGCCCACCCGACCTGACCGCTGCGGCGGCGGGCGAGAGGACGAACGAGAAGGAATACGTCCCCTCGGCGACAAGCTCCTGGTCGGCGTGCAGGCCCGCTCCCGAACCGTCCACGCCGCGCTGGAAGCCGTCAAGGTGGACGATCAGGTCGCCGCACGGCTCCAGCTCGGCCTGGTGCCGCCGCCGCTCCAGCTCCTCCGCCGTGTAGGCGAGCAGGTTAACGTGGAGCGGACGCCCCGGCGCCGTCACCGCGAACCCCTTCCCCGCCCCGTCCGTCACGGTCAGCTCGTAGACGTCGCCGCGATTGCCGCTCTCCTGCGGCTTCGCGTAGGGGAAGAGGAAATCCGCCGCCGCGCGCGCGTAGCGCCCGAAGAACGCGCTCGCCGTGCGCCCCGGATAGTTCTCGTGCGGGCCGCGCCCGAACCACCGCGCGCGCCCGAACGCCGGCGACGTGCGGAACACCATCCCGATGCGCGGGATCGGCGGCGGCACGGGCTCGGGCGGACGCATCCACCCCTTCGAGACCTGAATCGGCTTCAGCCCCTTCGGCTCCAGCGTGAACGCGACGCGCAGCCCCGTCCCGTCGAACCGGTACACGGCCCGCCCCGTCGTCGCACCCGCCGTCGGAAACGCGAAGTCCACCCGCACCGTCGCCGCCGTCGCGTCGTGCCGCACCGCGCACGCGCGGACCTCCCGCCGCGCGCCCGCCTCCTGCCACACGCCCCGCACCTGCTCCAGCGCGTCCCGTTCCTTCGAGACGGGCGCCCGCCAGAAGTACGGCTCGATCGGGCTCCGCAGCATCTCCTCTCCGCCCACGGTCCAGCCCGTCACGACGCCCGTCGTCTTCGAGACCGTCCACGTCTGGGCGTCCGCCGCGAGGCGCAGACGCACCGTGTTCGGCGTTTCCTCCACACGGAGGGTGGACGCGGTCGCGCAGACGCGCAACCCTCCCGGCTGTTCCGGCTCGACCACCTGGTCGCGCGCGCACGCGAACCCCGCCTTACACCAGGCCGTGTCCGCCGCTGCCGTCCACACGAAGGTCCACGTGCGCCGCCGCGCGCCCGGCGTCGGGGGCGGCACGGGGAGGCGCAGCGTCCGCCCGCC